>DOCS01000219.1 GCA_003503355.1 Opitutia bacterium | reverse complement strand
AGACGAAGACCTCGACGTGCCGACATACCTGCGCCGTGGGATTAAGATCAAGATCAAGATCAAGGCCTAGCTTCTGCGGCGGCTGAGTACGGCAATTAGTGAGCAGTTCGCTCGGTGCAGATCTTTCGCCCCCAGCAACTAATTACTTTTTTTACCTTTCATTATAGGGCTCATTCGTGTGGCTGCAGTACACACTGCTGGTCGTGTTCGGAGCTTGATCCAGCACGCCGTTCCGTGACAAGTTGATCGCATGCAGCGCATACGATTGATCACTCTTTTTTTTCTCCTGTCGGTGGGCGGGCTTTCAGCGGCGTCGATCGCGGTGCAAGGGCGTGTCGGCGAGGTCCTGTCGGATGCCGGTAGCTTGCGGATTGAGCTGACACAGAGTGCGAGTGCGGAGCTGGTCGCGGGTGATACCGTTGAGTTTCAAGTCGGTGCCGGCGATTTAGAGATCGGGTATGCGGGGCGTTTGATCCGCGCAGAAGCCGTTTATTACAGCAAGGCTTGGCATCTGGAGCGCGTCTTTCCTGTGGACGGCATCGGCGCGAAGGCGATGGTCGATATTAACAAGCAGCTGCACAATGCGACGTCGATGATGAGTCGCCGCAAGTCTGTGCGTGAGGGCGACTACATTCCAAACTTTGCTATGATCGATCAGCACGGCGATTTTCTGCAAATCCGCAACCTTCGTGGAAAGCCGTTTGTCATGAACTTTATTTTCACCCGCTGCCAGGCTGCCAAGATGTGCCCGGCATCGACGACGCGCATGTCTGATCTGCAAGATGCGGCGCGCGATACGGGATTGAAGGGGCTGCACTTCGTTACGATTACCTTTGATCCAGAGTTCGATTCGCCCGGTATTCTGCGCCAATATGCGGACGGCTATGAGATCGAACATGACAATTTTCACCTCCTCACCGCGACTCAGACTTTGGTCGATGATTTACTCCGTCAGTTCGGCATTCTCACCATGGACGAGGACGGTACGATCAACCACACCATGGCGACCTTGCTGATCGATGCCAATGGGCGTGTGGCGTTTCGTAAGGAAGGTTCCACATGGAGTGTGAATGAGTTTATCAAAGAAGCTAAGGAACTGTAGCGTGTTGCGATTNNATCAAAACACAAACGTCATGACTACCGCACCAACCACCCAGACCTTAAAGACGAAGCCACAGCCGTTCGTCAGTATCGCCGTGCTCTCCCTGCTATTCGTGGGCGCGTACTTCGCCCTGCGCGCACTGCCGGACGCTCAGTGCGGGTTCTTGCATTATGAAGAGGTGGTCAATGCGGATGGATCGGTCGAGTTTTGTGCCACCAATCACGCCGGATTTCTAGATCTTACACGCCTCAAGTACCCGGTTGAGATGGAGCTCTCGCAGCCGCCAGCAGGGCTGCCCGGTGAGCCGCAGGAAGTGACTTTGGAGCTGCTCACCACAGGTGGCATGCCGATCGCACCACACGAGCTGGCGGTCACCCATACCAAGAAAATGCACGTCATGCTGATTGATCCTTCGCTGATGGATTATCACCACGTACACCCACAACCGGTTGGGTTGAACGGACAGTATACCTTTGAATTTACCCCGAAACGCGCGGGTATCTATCAAGTTTTTGCCGAAGTGGTACCGCTACGTTCGCGCCGGCAAATTATCGCCACTGGTACGATTGCAGTCGGCGAGGGCAGCGCCCCAGAGATGACTTTTCAGCGCCGCACCGAGAGTGTGGTGGACGGCCTCCGTTTTGATCTCGGCGAGGTGGCTGAGCGCTTGCGCACCGGCATCGATTACCATCTCGACCTTCAAGTCACTGCAGCCGATGGCAGTGAGATTGAGTTAGAGGAGGTTATGGGCGCTAAGGGGCATATGGTTGCTTTTGATGCGGCCGGCAAAGGCTTTGCCCATATGCACCCCTTTGACAGTGTTGTTGCGGAGCGCTCCAAGCCCGCCGGACAGGATTTGGCCTTTTTATTTAATGTGCCCAACGCCGGTTGGTATCGGGTTTTCGCGCAAGTTCAGGTCAACGGCCGCGAGGTGTTTGGCCATTTTGATTTGCAGGTGGAGTAGCCGCTGCGCGCAGCTTGGCTTTGCCGACAACCTGCCAATCGTTAACGTCCTGTGCGGTGGTTGTTTTATTCAATATTTGGATCGCCCATAGCTCGCTGAAGTTAATCGTTTGTGGCAGCGCTACGCGCTTTAACATGCTGTGTCGCTGCAGTTCACTGAGGCTGCCATAGAATAAGCTCATATGTGGATTGAATGCATAGCCGCTTGGTGGTGACGCGCTGGACTGGAAAAAGTTCGAGAGCTGAATGAGGTCGGCGTTTAGCTTGAATTGCAAGAAGCAGCTCTTGGTGAAGTGCTGCGAGAATAGCAGATCGACCGGATTGAGCATCAGCGGCGCGACCGTTGCCGCGGCTTGGTGCAGGGTCTGCCGCACCACATCAGACGATGAGTTTGGGCTGACCGCGATCGTCATGTGCGGAACGAAGTGTGGCCCCGCATACGACGCTGCCACATCATCGATGATGTGCTGTAGATTTGTACGGCAAGACGGCTCTGGCACCAACCAGTAGCTGATGCAGGCGGCGGACTCGGGGGGTGGGCTTTCATCCATTGACTGAAGTCCTGGGCGCGAAATGATGAGCTACCATTCGAGGTGACTGTTGATGCCGGTCAACTCATTCAGCCGCCGCTTGATGATCGTGGCGCGGGCTTGCTTGCGCTGCTCTAGTAGAGCGCTGAGCTCTTGGACTTCATTTTGTAACTCCTTCAGTTCGCGAGCTTGCCATTGCAGTTTTAAGTCGAAGGCAGCTTCGAGCTGCTCGCGGATCTTTGTGGAGATGGCTTTGGCATGCGGTGATTCCGGGTCAAACGATTCAGATAGAACGTGGCTCAAGACTTCATAGCGCTGGATTTTTACAAAAAAAACGGCCTCCTCGGGCGCTTCTTGTTGCAGCATCTTATATTCCTCGCAGACCTCTGACAGGTGATCGACCATCTGTTCGGCAAGTAAGGGATCGCGCTCAAGCATGCCGTCGAAAAAAATCTGAATTTCTGCAGACATCTCTTTTTGGATAAACTGGGTTAAGGCGCGGCCTTCATCGTCTTCACTCAGATATTTCTTTAATGCGGTGCGGGAGGCCTCGGCCTCAAGCGCTTCTGCTTGGTGATCGTCGGCATGTAGTAGGCTGCTACAGAAAAGTAGCAGCGCGAGTGTGATTTGATAGGCGAGTCGTTGGTGGTGTGTGTGGTTCATGATGGTTTAACTGAGGTCCTTGCGGAGCTTTTGTAGTTTGGATTTTAAATGATTTGTGCGTGATTTGAAGTTCATTGACCTTGGTTTGAAGGACTGAAAGCGGTCCTTCCGGTTGGCTTGAGCACGCGCGATCCGTGTGCTGAAGTTGTCGGGTATCTTCCAGTCCAAGGAGGTTGCGGGCTCGGTCGTCTCTGGAGTTGTGATGACGATTGTAGCAGGCGGCAGTGGCGAATGAGTGGTTTGCCTACTCAGTAATAGCATGAGGCAGAGCGTGAGCGTGCTTGCTAGCAGGGCAAAGCCTAAGCTGCGTGCTCGAGTGCCTGGGCTGGATTCCAGTGCGCGGTGCAACTGCGCCCGCTGGTCTGCTGGCAGCTTCGATGGTCGGCTCTGCGCATTGTGCTGCAATGCATTGAGGAATGCTTCGTCGTCGGGTTTGAGCGCTTTCATGATTCGTCTTCCTCCAGTTTCTTGCGCATGTGTGCGGTCGCTTTGGTCATTTTCCAGAGTACCGTGCCGAGCGGCATTTTCAGGTGTTTGGCAATTTCCTTAAAAGTGAAGTCGGCAAAAATGCGCAACGCGACGATTTGTCTCATCTCCGTCGGCAGGCTTTGCAGCAGTAGATCGGTGTCGCTGCTGTCGAGGGCGGCAGCGCGTTGGTTTGGTTCGTGGGCGTGCGGCACCGTCTCGCGCAGTTCAATGCGTTGACGGCAGCGTAGTTGGTCAATGGCGAGATTGCGGGCGACTTTAAATAGCCAAGGTTTCAGCGAGCCGTGGCTCAACATCAGAGGTGGACGCCGAATGAGCTTGAGAAAGGTTTCCTGCGTCAGGTCTTCGGCCAGTGCATGGTCATAGGTGAGACTGTTTAGGTAGCCGAGCAGTGGTGACTCATATTTAGACAACAGCTCCCGCAGGGCAGGGGGATGCTTCTGCTTTAAGGCGCGCAGCGCTTCGCCATCGTTGGCATAGACTTCAAGGCTGGATCCCATACGATTGAGAGACTCCCACGCTCGCGGTTGGTTGGCAATTGTGTTTGTGGTGCGCATGTTAGGACAGAAAGCCGATGGGTGAATCGGAGCCGATGTTATAGAAGCGCTTGAGATTCGGGAAGATGTCCTCAAGCTGACTATTGGGCACGCCAAACCACTGTGCCAGCTCGGCAAAATATTCATCGGTCGAAAGGCTGGGGATGAGCCGTCCGCGCCCAGTGTCGAGCGCATTGCCGAGGCCGAGATCCGGGTACTTGCCATACACTAGACCGCCGTTGACCGCGCCGCCCATCACAATCTGGTTGCCGCCCCAGCCGTGATCGGAGCCACGTCCGTTGGAGGTCAGGGTGCGGGCGAAATCGGAGGCCGTAAAACTGGTGACCTGGTCGTGCACCTTTAGCTCCTTCATGGCCGCGTTGAATTCCGACAGGGCTTGGCTGACTACCGGCAGCATCGCGGCATGACTATTGATCAGCTCGTCGTGATGATCANNTCCATCATCACGAAGAAGGTTTGGCGTTTCATGCCGAGCGTGTCACGTGCGGCAATCGTACGAGCCACCATCTGCAATGCTTGCGACAGTCTGCTGCTCGAAAAGGCGGTGGTGATGGCCTGCCCACTGATGGCGCCTGCAAATTCGTGACTGGCATCAATGGCACTGGCATTGGTCCGTGCAAAGGTTTCTTGAAATAGATTCTTGTATTGCGCATCGATTAAACTGCGCACGCCGGTCCGTGCGATTGCCGAAAAACTGCTGGACTCCTCGCTGAGGAAGTCGGGCTGGACTGCGCCATTGCCGCTGGGCCGTATTTCGTAGCTGACGGTTTGATTGCCCGACTGGAACGTATTGGTGCCGCCCAGTGAGATGTTCATCGATATGCGTTCGTTGTTATTTAGGCTGTGCAAAATGTCAGCCACGCGTCCGCCCCAGCCGCGGGCAGAGCGGGAGTCGGGTACACTGGTCTGCCAGTGCATAATCTGGTCGGCATGTGAGAACAGACCGAGTGGCAATTGTGCGCTACCGCTGTTGTAGCTGCTCAGTGTGGTCGGTTCGACCAGCGTGCCGACATTGGCAACAAAGGCGGCATCACCGCTGTTAAAGAGGCTGGCGAGTTCCGGCATCCCGCCATGCAAGCCTAGCTGCTTGCCGCCATACGTGCCATTCAGTGACTGCAGACTGCTTTGCGGCAAGGCGAGGTTGGAGCGCACCGTTTGATACTCAATGTACTCGCTGTTGCCGCGTGGTACGAGCATATTGAAGGAGTCGTTGCCACCCGCGAGTAGGATGCAGACCAGGGCTTTGTAGTCGGTGGCACTGCTTGTCGGCAGGCTGCTCGCCGCCAGCGTATTGGCCATCGACAAATTCAACAAGGTGGAGATCAGCGGTGTGGCGGTGACCGCGGCACAGGCGGCTTCGCCGAGGAATTGACGTCGATTTAAGTGTCGCTTCATGGTTGTATGCTGGTTATCGCAGGACTGCGAATTCGGGAGAGTTGAGGAACAGATAGAGGGCCAGGTGCAGGGTGGATTCGATGTCGAAATCACCGCTGTCGGTGGCCTGTTTGAGGGAGGTGAGAATGCTCTCTTTGGAGGACTGCGTCATCGATCCGTAAGTCAAAATCAGATCCAGCCGGTCGACCAGTGCCACGGGGTCTGACTCCATCAGCTCATATTCAGTCTCGAGGTCGAATGTCGTTTCGATTTCACCGAACTCATCATTGAAGTCCATCGGTTCCAAAAAGAAGGCCGCGCGTTGCCAGAAATTTATCGTCGCCACAGAGGTGGTTGCAGTGGTGATTTGAAACTCGGGAGCTACCAACCCGGCAGCATTTAACGGTCCCAGTGGGGAGTGGTTTGGCTGATAGAAATTGAACACACTCGGGGCGGCTAGCGGTTGCTGCTGGAAGCTCATGCCTGCATCGTCGGCGACATTGCGATACAGTCCAGAGGAGGTGGTGCAGTTGAAGGCACGACAATAGTGCAGGTAGCGCAAGTAGGGCTCACGCAGGCGTCCATTGCTGGGGTCGTTGAGATATCCACGGTTGCGCGCTTCGGGATCGAGCAGGATGGCGCGCACTACGGCTTGCATATCGCCGCGCACTCCTTGGCCGTTGTCGTTGAAAGCGATCGCTACCCGTCGAATATAGGCGGGGCTGGGATTACTCTTGATCAGTCGTTGGATCAAAAGGCGTGCGATAAATGGCCCCACATTGGGGTGGTTAAAGATATTTTCAATGGCTGCGCGGATGTCCTGATCGGTTGTTTGGCCTGCGGGCAGCGCGCCGCCGACAGTCGCACCATTGACGGTGCTGTATTGCAGCAGTTGCTTGGCGCCGGTGTCGTGCACTGGTTCGTAAGCCTGCATCGAATTATTCATAAAGGGTTCGACATCGAGGAACTCGAATTCATTCAGCACAGCGCCGCTAACGCCCGGGCTGTGGCCCTCCGGCACGCCCGCCACATAGGTGGCATCATAGGTCAAGCCAGTGAACACACGGGCAAACTCCCGAATGTCGGCATTGCTGTAGGTCGGGATCTCGTTGCCATTGGCGTCTTGTTGGCGCGTGCCGTCCTGATTGAGCTGGTACAGCCCGATGGAGAACAATTGCATCAGCTCGCGAGCATAGTTCTCGTCCGGAAAGCGATGGGTGCTGGCGTCCGCTTTCCGATTCTTTGCATGACTCAAATACAGCCCCATGACGGGATGATAGGTGATCTCATACAGCAGATCCTGATAATTGCCGAAGGCATATTTGACCAGCAGGTCATAATAATCGGCCATACCCCAGGGGCTGTCTTCAAGAATGTCGCTGCCCTGCTTGGAGACCACCAGAACCTGACTGAGTGCATATGCGATCCGTTGGCGCAGCATATCTTCGCCCCGCATGTTGATGTCCCACCAGGACCATACAAAGGGCGAGATGGTTACTTGTTCATTGTTTTCGTGATCGATGAACGTCTTGGACAGTTTGCGAGTGCGATGGAAATAATAGGTCGGCAGGCGGTTAAATTCGGCGACCAACCACGCCGTGAAGCCTATTTGCGAGACCTGTTGGATCAATTCATAGTCGCCCCCCATACCGGCTTGAATCAGAAAACGGGCGGCTTCCTCCAGCGTCGGTAATTGGCCGGGGACGAGCTTAGCATTCAGAATGAAACTTTCGCCGCTGCTGAGATGCTCCACGGTGCGTGCAAAATCGTCACGATAGGAGGAGCCGTTGCTGTGGCGTTCGCTGTCCGAATAACCGATTAGGCCTTCTTCATAGGCAGTGAGGCCGTCGCTGTCATCATCGGTGTCGAGCACGTTGACCGACACAAAGTAGCGATCCGGCAAGCCCGCATCGAATTGCAGTCGGTTGGTGTGCGGGGCGCCATTGCCGTGGACCGCTTCGCCGAGCGCGTTCCATTCTGCCAGATCGGTCGAACCTTGGAATTGGTAACGTTTGCCATCGGCACTGCTGTGCTCGAATTGCAGTTGTTGCTGGCTGTGATCGATCGTGGGCCCGACGACCTGGAAGTGGCTTTGCGCATCCAACGGGTCGGTGCCAGTACGGCTTTCGTGGAGGTTGGAATGCCCGTCCCCGTCACTGTCAGCGCTAGGTTGCAGGGCACGCGCCGCGTAATACGCCTCCCATAGATCACTCATCCCGTCCCCATCCAAATCAACCCCGTCGCCGCCAATTGCACTGGGTACTTGAGCGATCAGGCAGTAGGGGACAAGGAGCAGTGCGAGTGAACAATGAGTTAAGGGATGCATTACTCCCTCTACAACGGCGCACCCTCCGAAATTATTGGTAAAAAAGTAATTTTTTTATCAGCGGGGCAGTGGACTACTTGGTGAGCAGTGTAAGCTGTTCAAATAAAGACTTCCATTCCTGGTGGATAGAGCGATTGCATCTTTGAAAATCGTTTCTTCGACCGCACCCTGCACAACCGCTATCGCAATACCATTCCAGCCTTCTTTACCACGGCTTTCGCATTCATGCTATCACTAATTATCGGCATCTATATGTGTGCTTTTGGACTTCTGTATCTTTCAGCACTCGAATCCCTAGGTGTTTGTTTTTCGCCAGGCTGCTCAATGATTAGTCGGCGGCTTCGTTGGATCGTTTAATCCATAATCGGCGTCTACTCGTTTAGCTCGAATTGTAAGCGATAGAAGTGCTTCGGGCCAGAGTGAGGGGTGCTACTTCGGATCGTGATAGCATCGGTGGTGCCGTTGCTCTGGCGAGCCAGTTCCACATGTGTTGCTGTTTCCCAAGGGTCAAGTTGCCCCAGATCTGTGCTGCTCTGTAGTCGCGTAGTTATATCGGATAAATTACTTCGTATCGAAAATGTTAGAGTCGGATACAACGCGGAGCTGATTTCAGTCTCAGAGAATTCAACAGGATTTAGGGTCGTTGAGTTGTCTTTCAGATTGTAAACATAGCGCTCCAAGTTCGTGAGTCCGTCGCGATTATTTGCGCTTGGGCCACTGATCGTATCATTGGCCAAGTCGTCGCCGCTAAACTGTGACGCACGCCAAATGTCGTAGCTACTTTGAACGGACAGATTAAAAGTGTCATCGACGGTATTGCCGACTGAATCGGTGGCGCGGACTGTAATCGTGGTGTTGCCTGTGGCGTTTGCGAGATAGCGTAGTTGTATTTTCGAGTCTGCGGTGATCGTTGCAGTTGCCGCGCTGGGATTACTATTGCGTACAATGCTGAAGCTCAGGGTGGTCGACTCTCCAGCATCATTCGCGCCGATCGGTTCGAGTGTCACCGAAGTGAATCGAATGAGGTCGGTCACCGTGAGCGACCGGCTTTTATCGAAACTGTCTATCAAAGGCAGGGCTGATAAGGCGCCGCCGGCATTCCACACTGGAAAATTCGTCGGATTACCAAAAGCTGCGGCATTCGGTAGCGTACTGTTCGTGACTCGGCCAAACACCGTGAATCCACCGTTTTGGTTGTCTAAATTATCCGTGTTTTCGCCAATACTGACAAACCATTGGCTGGTCGCACTGTCGGGTGCACCGCCTAGCTTTGCCATTGAAATGGTGCCATAGGTATTGGAGATTTCAAATTCGTTGACGATGGGAGCATCGGTCGGAACTGGATCGACCAAATAGCTGCTAGTTGCTTCAGTGTAGTAGCCACCGCCTTGGATGACAAAGCCGGGCATCGAGCGATGGACAATCGAGTTCACATAGTCGCCATCCGATACATATTTTAGAAAATTCGTACGCGTGACTGGTGTTGCATCAGCGAACAGTGCAAAGTCGAGTGTCAGGTTGCCATTGGATGATTGAGAGGTGAACCGCACCACTTGATCATCAACCATTTTTGTAGCGAATACTGTGTTCAGTGAAATGAAGTCGCTATTGTCGTTCATGTCGCTTAATAAGTCATCGATTGGATTCAGTAGCACGGGCAGCACCTGTGTACTGTAAGCACTACTGGTTAGCGCCAGGGAGAATATCAAACGGAAAAGTGGCCGTATCATTGCATGTGATCAATGCCCCGCTCGTCTTCGTAACTCAAGTCGTTTCTGCTCTAGTGAAAACTCCTGAGTGGCGCTGTCGA
>DOCS01000235.1:3752-4580 GCA_003503355.1 Opitutia bacterium | reverse complement strand
CGAATGGCGCAACGGCTACTGGCCGAGCATTCGTGAGATCCAAGAAAAATTCGGCTTTAAGAGCACCAATGCCGTGATGGGCCACCTGCGCGCGCTAGAGAAAAAGGAGATGATCAAACGCATTGCCGGCCAAGCGCGCACCTTTCGCATCAACCGCCCAGATGCACCGGACATGCCCGAGATCCCCGAAGATGCGACCGAAGTGGTCGACATCCCCGTGGTCGGCGCCATCGCCGCCGGCTATCCAGACCGCGTGGAGCCCGCCGGTGAAATCGGTCGGCTGCAAGTCGACATCCAAAGCGCAGGCTTTTCCAGCCGTCGGCGCAGCTTCGCCCTGCAAGTGCGCGGCGAAAGTATGATCGACGCCGAAATTAACGATGGCGACATGGTTATCATCGAACCACGCGAGGCGTACGATGGCGACATCGTGGCAGCACTGATTGACGGCGAAACCACGCTCAAGCGCTACATTAAAAAGCCCGGCGAGCCGCCCTACCTGAAAGCAGAAAACAAATTTTACCCAGAGCTCTACCCCATCACCGAGCTCTGCATACAAGGCGTGGCCAAAGCAGTCGTCCGCAGTTTGTAAAGCGGACGCCACCGCGCGCGGCTCACCTGCATCGCAGTCGCTCTCCCGGCAACCTGATGCTGACGCGCCCGACGAACTTGAACGCTCACGCAGAATCGCAGAACTCACCACTTGCCAGCCACGTCCGATTCAGTTCGGATACGCGCAATGCAAGCCCATGGTTCAACCACTTCCCCCCGCGTGCCCGCGCTCGTCATCGACGGTAGCGGGTCTTCTGTCTTTGCGGGTGTACTGGGAGC
>DOCS01000235.1:0-3698 GCA_003503355.1 Opitutia bacterium | reverse complement strand
CTGTGTGCCATGGCGATCGAGACATGGTCACGCCTCTACCCCGCATCCGCTCACTACTCTGGCTACAACAGCTTGCAACTGAGCGCCGCGCTCATCTGCGCCGACACCCCCGGCATCGACAGCGCACTGCTGGTGTCTGACTGGAAAAAAGGCGCCTGGAATGCGGTCACCATTGAAGACGGTCGCCCCGCCGCCACCGACGTCGCCGACGACGCGATGATCGCCAACTGGACCGGCCCACTCTACCATTTGCCGCAGCGCAAAGGCTGGCAAAAGCCGCCCGCCAATGCGATCGCGGTGGACTATCATCCCGCACGCCTGCCCGAAGTGCTTCACCTCCCCACACCGACCGAAGACGTGGCGCTATACGCGTCCGGAATCAACGTCTTCAAGAAGTGGATCCCCGAACGGCACCGCGCCCCCAATGCTTGACACTGAATCGCACCCTGCCGCATCGCCTCAAGCGCTTTAATCCGTTCTCACACGCCAGCTTTCGCACCTTGCCAACTAGCAACACGCCCCCACATCGCTGCTGGGCTGAGATCAATCTCGCCGCATTCGAGCGCAACCTGAAACGCATTCAGGCCGCGCTCCCAGCAGACGTGCGCTATGTCTCGGTAGTCAAAGCCGATGCGTACGGACACGGCATGCCGCAGATGGTACGCCGCCTGATGCAGAGCGGGGTCGATTATTTCGCAGTGGCCAATGTCAACGAAGCGGCCGACATCCGCCACATGGGTGCCGGCTGGCCGATCCTTGTCCTCAGCCCGCTGCTCCCCGAGGAAGACGCACTGCTGATCGATTACGATTTGATCGCCACCATCAGCACACTGGCCGAAGCCGAACGCCTAAACGCCATGGCGCAGGCGCGTCAGACCACGATTCCAGTACACCTTAAAATCGACACCGGCATGGGCCGTCTCGGCGTGTGGCACCAAGGCGCCCGCGCGCTTTTAGAGCAAATTCACGCGCTACCGAATTTGAAGCTCGAAGGCATCTACACCCACTTTTCCAGCGCCGACACGGATCGCGATTTCACCCGCCTGCAACGCGAACGGTTTCTCGCCGTCCTAGACCAAACAGACTGCACCGGTCTGCTGATCCACGCCGACAACTCCGCTAGCCTCGATTCGCTCAACGACGACAGCCCCTTCAACGCCGTCCGCATCGGGCTGCTACAATTGGGCGTCCCCCCCTACCCCGAGTCGATGCTCGGACGCGTTGCAGTCGAGCCCGTGTTCAGCTTCCATACCCGCATTGGCATCGTCAAACAGTTGCCCGCCGGCACCGACATCAGCTACAGCCGCACGCACCGCTTACAGCGCGATTCGCGCATCGCGGTACTCACCGCTGGCTATGGCGACGGCATTCCGCTCGAACTGAGCAACACCGGCACAGTGCTGATCAACGGTCAACACTGCCCGATCCTCGGACGCGTCACCATGGACCAAACCGTGGTCGATGTGACCGACCTCGAAGGCGACATCGCCCCGGGCGACACAGCCATTCTGATCGGCAAGAGCAACGGTGCGGAAATCACCACGACCGAATTTAGTCAAGCCGCCGAAACCATCCCATGGGAAACACTGTGCTCCATCACCAAGCGCGTCGCACGCGTCTATGTCGGCTCGCGCGAAACGTAGACCAGCCACGCTGCCCGACAGATTGCCCGCGACAAGGCTGAGTGCAGAGTACGGTGGATCATACGCTCACAACGGGATTGGACTTACTATAAGCGGCACACTACCGGGCGCGAACAAAGCAAAGGGGGTGATTCCTGGGGTAAACCCAGTCGCTACTAACTAATAGCGCCCCGGTTTTAATTGTAGCGTGCAGATTTATCAAACGTGGAAGCGCTGAAGGGGCCTGTTTGCTGAACCTACACGCCACAGCTGGTGACGATCATAGTCCTCAATCCAGCAGACCAATGATCTATGCGTGCACCAAGGGCGACCTCCATAAAGTATCTGCACAGGTTGTTTATTGAATATAATTACCTACTATTGAAGGCTACGAAGGTTCCACAGCGTTGCCCCAAAAACCTCCCCAAATCTCTAGTTTTACTCATTCCAAATAGAAATGAAATCAGTACAACTGAACAACAACGTCCTGCGTGACGGTCATCAAAGTCTCGCAGCGACCCGCATGCGAACCGAACAGATGCTGCCCGTCTGCGAGCAGCTCGACAACTGGGGCTTCGGCGCTCTGGAGACTTGGGGCGGTGCGACGATCGACTCCGGCCTGCGCTTTCTGGACGAATTCCCCTTCGACCGTCTGGACGCACTGAAAAAGGCCTGCCCCAAGACGCCCCACATGATGCTACTGCGCGGTCAGAACATCGTGCAATACGCCCATTTCCCGGACGACGTGGTGCAGGCTTTCATCAAGACCAGTGCCGACCACGGGATGAACATTTTCCGCATCTTCGACGCGCTCAATGACACGCGCAACATGCAGTGCGCCATCGCTGCCTGTAAGGCAGTGGGCGCCAAAGCCCACGGCACGATTTGCTTCACCAGCAGCCCCGTCCACTCCGCAGCGAAGTTCATCGCCATGGGGGTTGAACTCGAAAAAATGGGCTGCGATGCCATCGTCCTCAAAGACATGGCCGGCTTGATCGCGCCGATGGAAACGTTCAAGATCATCGATGGTCTGAAGCAAGTGCTCAAAGTCCCAGTCTGGATTCACACACACGACACTGCCGGCCTCGGAGCGAGCGCCTATATGTCGGCCATTGATGCCGGCGTCGACGCGATCGACCTCTCGATCTCTCCATTTGCCAACGGCACCGGCCAGCCCGACACCATGCGTATGCTCGCGATGCTCAAGGGCCATGCCCGCTGCCCTAAAGTCACCGAAGCACAACTGAATACACTCAAAGACATCCGCCACTATCTGAACGGTGTCTATGCGCAGCTCAGCGACTTTACCGGCCACAAAAATGAAGTCATCGACACCGACACACTCGAATACCAGGTGCCCGGCGGCATGCTTTCCAATTTCCGCACCCAACTCAAGGAGCAGAAGATGGAGGACCAGTTCGAAGACGTTTTCCGTGAAATCCCCGTAGTGCGCGAAGCCCTTGGTTGGATTCCACTGGTCACACCGACCTCTCAAATCGTCGGTATGCAAGCCTTCCTCAACGTCAAGTTTGGTCGCTGGAAGCAAATCTCGCCACAGGCCGCCGACATCGCACTGGGCTACTATGGCCGCACTCCCGCAGCAGTGAGTACAGAGGTCCAGCAGCTCGCATCCAAGCAAGCCGGCAAAGACCCAATTACTTGCCGCCCGGTCGATTCCTCGGATGCGAAACACAAGCACATGGACGACCTGCGCAAGGAGCTCAAGGCAAAGAACATGCCCAGCGACGACGAGCACTGCGTGATCCACGCGATGTTCCCACAACAGCTGGAGGCACACTTCAAAAACAAGAACAAGCCTGTGAGCGTGAGCGTTCCAGTCGGAGCCGCGACTACCGCGACGCCCACCAGCCATGGTCCGGTCAAGCGCTACGCGCTCAACGTCAACGGCAAGCGCATCGAAGTCGGCGTCGAAGAGATCGTATAGCCAACTCGCTTCATTTGACGGCATAGGCCGCTCCGCAAGGAGCAGCTTTTTGTGGAGCCCATCGTCTCTCACCGAAAAAGGCATACCGGCGGCCGCGCTGCAGTGTTGCGGGTTTCCCCAAGCATCGCTGG
>DOCS01000072.1:2256-5142 GCA_003503355.1 Opitutia bacterium | reverse complement strand
CATACGCACGAAAAATAAGGAGTGTGGCGAAATCCTGGGAGACCGCATTGTAAATGGCATCAAACTTAGAACCAGTCGCCGCAATGTCGGGCGAATTCTGAAGAAATGCGTTGATCGTATTCACAATCGAAGCGACCTCATCGGTCTTTTCGATTTCATCGATTGATTTCAATGTTGGTCCGAGCAAGCCAACGAGGGCCAATACGGTCACCAAAAAGATCCCCATCGCCATGATCACCTCAATCAGACTGAAGCCCTCGTCCCTCAGTCGCGTCAGTTTAGTTTGCTTGGTCATCATAAATAAATCGCTTAGAGAATATCATCCGGGTCATTCACTATGGTGGTGGTACCGGAGCGGCGCAGAATCAGCGCACTCGTAATCGCTTCTTGTTCGGCTTCGACCACGATGTCGAGATCTCCCGAGTCATCAGGCCTCAGCGTGCCGGCTCGCAGCACCAGCCAGTCGTTCTTAAAGTCAATCGGGTCTGTTGAGATCGTGCCATTGCTTTTGTACTCATAATAATAAAAATCTTCGCCCGTGCCAGCAGCCTTCGCGACCGTGCGCGGATACTCCAACTTTATTTCTGCTGATGTAGTCCAGCCGTGAGTGACACTCAGACCTGGATCGAAATAGATTCCTTCGGGCAAGTAAGTGCCTTGCGTCGCGGCAATCCACTCGTCGCTACCCGCAGATGACTCATAAACGATCCCAAAATAGCGGCGGTATTTCTCCGCATCGGCGTCGAGGTCATTGTGAATAATCAACCGAGTCTTGGCATTCTTCAGAATCGCTTGGCCACGGGCGCCCTGTGCGATACCGGAAACAATACGCGTCGACGAACCAAGCGCGGCACCTGCGCCCGCGTTGCCGCCGATAAATATAACCGAGGACACCAGCAGGATAATGCTGATCACGACGAGTAATTCAATCAGTGTGAATCCGCGGTTGGAGGCGTGTGTATTCATGAATCAAATGTAAGGAGAAACCTTACTGCCAAAGCTCGTAAGTCGGATTGCTGGCATCAGCGCTATCAGTTCCCACAAATGCCGTGACGTTGGTACGTATTCTTTTATCTTCTTCTTTAGTTTCTGCCGCCAGCACCGACGGGGCAACGAAGCCATCACCATCGGTGTCAACGACGATAATGATGTTCCTATTATTGAATCGATCAGCAAGCTTCGTCTGGCTCAGCGCATCAATGTCTAACCAAAACTCAGATGCAGCAAAACTATAAAACCCGATCCGACGGCGGTTCCCCCCAAACGAGACAGAAGCGCCAGTCGAAGGATCACGACCAGAGATGACTTGAATAAAATCAGAGCTCTCTGAGCTGAGTTTGATTTCATCGCTATCCGCAGTGCCCGATACGAGCGGAAAATACTTATACTCTGCTTTGAACAGCTGCATCGCATTTACATAGTTGGCAAGCTGCGCCTTCGACGCAGCGATTTTGGACTGCTTCCTCACAGCGCCCACAGCAGGAATTAACACCCCACTTAAAATACCGATGATGGCGACAACCGCCAGCAGTTCAATCAATGTAAATCCCGTTTTCCGCACTCTATTTATATTCATTATTCTTAATCTAAATTAAACTCACTCGCCAGTGTAGATATTATCAATGTCGTCATCCCCGCCCGGACGAGTGAACACTCCAGTCGCAGCCGTCGTCGTACCATCCTCACCATTTTCTCCAACTGAATAGAGATGATACCCAAACACCTCCCAGTTGCCAGTAGCACTGGTTTTATATTGGTACACATAGTCATTTCCCCACGGATCCAGAAAAGCCCCGGTGCCGGGCTCTACATTCGCAGCCGTAGGTAAGGTTCCTGAGTAATCCATTTTGCTCGGATCGATGAAAGATTTTGGTCCGGTAGCGGGCACATCTGATGCGCCGACCGAGCCAAAAGTAATAGCTGCATTCGGGCCTGAGAATTTCATCCATCCCATCAATGCTTTGGCTAACTCATCCCCATCGGCAGCCCACGGATAATCACCATGCGTCGACTTGTAGCCCTCCAGCGCCTGCGCAATGACCGCGAGTTCCGCTTTGGCCGCTGCGCGAGCCTGAGCATTTTGCACGCCACGGGAAATTCCGAAAGTGATACCTGCCAGAATCATGATTACGGCAATCACCAGAATCAGCTCAATTAAGGTGAAACCTCGACTTGAGATGCGTGGGCGTTGACCGGACCGAGAAGGATTTTTGACAGGATACATGCCGAATGGGAATAATAGACAATAAATTGTGCCGAGAATTTTCGACCAGGGTCGATTTTCGCGGCAAACTAGCCCTACTGTCAACGTTGGATGCGGGCAGTCAAATAGTCCGCGGTCAAAACCCGAACCACTTTAAGGCGAAGGGGATCGCAAGCGGCAGCCTGACTCTAATCTGCGTACGGCTTCTTGAAAATCGCACCACTGCGACGGCGTTCGGCTATCTTTTCGACCTCAGCTTCGCTCATCGGCGCTGGATTGCTAGTTTCGGGGTCGATTTTCCATTTCGCTGGCTTGAGGTCGTGATCGAGGGCCACGCGGTAGTCGAACACGAAACAATCGCCCTCCCACAGACTCTGATCCTGGGGCATCAACTCGATATAGCGCAAAATCCCACCCTTGAGATGGTAGACGTCTTGAAAGCCCTTTTGCTTCAGATAAGCGGTGGAGCGCTCGCAGCGAATCCCACCGGTGCAATACATCGCGATTTTCTTGTCCTTTTGTGAGGCGAGGTGCTCGTCCACGAATTTGGCAAATTCGGTAAAGTCGTCAGTATCGGGGTTGATCGCGCCCTTGAATTTCCCCACCCCGACCTCGTAGTCGTTGCGCGTATCAATGGTAATCACCTCGGGGTCCTGAAGCAGCTCGTTCCATTCTTCGGGCTC
>DOCS01000072.1:0-2178 GCA_003503355.1 Opitutia bacterium | reverse complement strand
GGCAAAGCGCGGATCCGATTTGAGTAGCGCGATCGTGGCATCGATCGCTGCGTGCGAACCGGCACAGGTGGAATTAATCCCCTCGTTCGCAAAAATGATAGTGCCGCGCAACCCGACCTGCAGTCCATGGTCAATCATACGCTCGGCCCACGCATCCCGATCAGGGAGTTCGACGAAATGATAAAACGCAGCTATTTTCCAAGACTCAGACATAATTGGGGACATATTAGGGTTCAATGCACCAAAGCAAGGGCAAAACCACTTTTAAGACTTGTCATCTGCATCCGACCTGTCAAAGCCCTGCGCCTCAACTCTGGAATGCGCTCAATGCTTGGGCGGCTTCCTTCACAAGCTCAAGTATCGGTACTATCCGGTCAACGGGCTACTTATCGATACTATGGACATCAAATTTACTGACCTTGGGCTGCGCCCAGAACTAATCGAAGGCATTCAACGCCTCGGCTTTGAATCGCCCTCGCCGATTCAGGCGAAGACGATCCCCGTCGCCCTCGCGGGCAAAGACATCGTCGGCCTGTCACAGACTGGCTCAGGTAAAACCGCCGCATTCGGCCTGCCTGCGCTCAATCATATCGACATCGACAGCAAAGCGACGCAAGTCCTGGTGCTTTGCCCGACCCGAGAACTGGCCGTTCAAGTTTGCGAAGAAATTAATCGCCTAGGATCCGCACTTAAGGGATTGGTCTCCGTGCCGGTGTACGGCGGCGCGCCAATCGATCGCCAAATGCGAGCGTTGCGCAACGGTGCACACATCGTCGTCGGCACTCCTGGACGCATCATGGACCACCTGCGTCGCAAGACACTGCGGACCGACGCCATTAAATTGTGCGTACTCGACGAGGCCGACCGCATGCTCGACATGGGCTTCCGCGAAGACATGGAAGTCATCCTCGGTGACATGCCGGAAGAGCGCCAAGCGTTATTCTTCTCCGCGACCATGAACCGCGGCGTCGAAGGCTTGATCCGCAAATTCAGCCGCAATGCTGAACAAATCTCGATCGAGCGAAAGTCACTAACTGTAGACACCATCGAACAGACTTACTACGAAGTACGTAACCGTTCGAAAATCGAAGTCATGTGCCGCTTGCTTGACCTCGAAACAAAGCCGCGCGGCATCGTTTTCTGCAACACCAAGCAAATGGTCGAAGATGCGACCGAAGCACTTGCCGCACGTGGCTACGTGGCCGACCGCATCCATGGCGACATCACTCAATCCAACCGTGAGCGAGTGATTAAGCGCTTCAAAGATGGCTCAGTCGAGCTGCTGATTGCCACCGACGTCGCAGCACGCGGTCTCGATATCGACGACATCGACGTCGTCTTTAATTACGATCTGCCGCACGACCCCGAAGACTACGTCCATCGCATCGGCCGCACCGGCCGCGCAGGGCGCTCCGGAAAATCCGTCACTTTTGTGTACGGACGCGACATCTACCGCCTGGAAGCGATCGAGCGCTACACACGTCAAGTCGTGCGTCGCATGCAGATCCCTTCGCTCGAGGATGTCGAAGGCCGCAAAGCCGACAAGGTCTTCAACCAAGTCAAAGCGCTGCTCGAAGCCGGCAGCTTTAAGCGCCACGATGCACTGGTCGACCGCTTGCTCGATGCCGGCCACACTCCGACCGACATTACCAGCGCACTCTTCAATCTATTAAATAAAGAAGACGCTGCCTTGGGCGAAAAGATTGCAGAGGACACCGAGCCGTACCACGACACTCCCCAAAAATCGGGCGGTGGTGGTAAACGTGGTGGCGGTGGTGGCTATCGCGGCGGCGGCGGCGGTGGTGGCTATCGCGGGAACCGCGGGAACGACAATCGTGGCAATGACAACCGCAGCGGCGGCGGCGGCGGCTATCGCGGGAACGAAGGCGGCGAGCGACCCAAGCGTCCGTTCAAAACAAAGAGCAAGTTCGGCGGTAGCAGTGAATCTGGTGGAGGTGACTTCAACCGAGGCCCGAAAAAGGATTTCACACCGGCTAAAAAGCCCGCGCGTCGCTTCAAGAAACCCGAGTAATTTCGATACACAGCCATTGATGCCTGTCTGACCTCAATCAGACAGGCACCAATGCCGTATCAAACCCCGAAAAAGCGGACAGCATTGTCCGCTTTTTTGTACCCAAAAGTGACACAGGCATCCCTGCCTGTACCACTTAAAAGGGA
>DOCS01000030.1:4379-5324 GCA_003503355.1 Opitutia bacterium | reverse complement strand
CCACGCGAGTCAGCAACCTAGGCTTTCTCAAACATTTGCAGTGGATTCGTATTCCTCAAGATCCGGCGGCACACAGCCCAACGCTTCCTGCATCGTCGTCAGACCTTGTTTGACCTTCAACATACTGTCCTGATGCAAGGTCTTCATTCCATTTCGCATCGCGATGCGTTTCAACACGATAGCTTCTTCTTCCGCATTAATCGCTTGCACCAGTTCTTCACTGGTCGCCATCAATTCGTGTATCCCAACACGCCCCTTATAACCATTGCCACCACAACTCGGGCAACCATCTCCACTGGCACGCGGCACCTTGCCAGCCCAGCCTAAAGCGCGCTGCATAATGGCCGCCTCGTTGCCTTCCTGTGTGTGTATCTGCCGACACGATTTACAAACGCGACGCATCAGACGTTGCGCACAGACGCAGACGAGTGAGGCGGAAATCATAAACGGCTCAACTCCCATTTCCGTAAGTCGGGAAACCGTGGTCGGAGCATCATTGGTGTGTAAGGTACTGAACAACATGTGCCCGGTCAAAGCCGCTTCGACAGCGATGCCGGCGGTTTCCTTGTCTCGAATTTCGCCCACCAAAATGACGTCCGGATCTTGACGCAAGAAGGCACGCAAGGCGGTTGCAAAGGTCAAGCCGATCTTGCGCTGCATTTGCATCTGCAACAAGCCGGGCAAGGTATACTCAATCGGATCTTCCGCCGTACGAATACACACATCGACCTTGTTAATTTCGTTCAACGCCGAGTAGAGAGTCATCGACTTACCCGAACCCGTGGGGCCACAGTGTAACACCATGCCATACGGGCGTTTAATCAATTCACGGTACATCCCCAGATTTTCATCCGAAAACCCCAACGCAGGCAGCGGCAAGGTGCTCTTCTGCTTATCCAAAATACGCATCACTACACCTTCACCATGATTGAGCGGTGCCGTAGC
>DOCS01000030.1:0-4301 GCA_003503355.1 Opitutia bacterium | reverse complement strand
TTCAAACGCGCCAGTAAAGCGCCTGAGGCCGCGGCTGGCATCGTAAGCTGGTTCTGCAACACACCATCTACACGGACACGCACACGTGTCTCGGTCTCAAATGGTTCAACGTGAATATCACTCGCACCCGCGAAATAAGCCTCTTCAATAATACGGTTCGCAAGCTTGATGATCGGTGCCGATTCTTCATCAGATAAATCATCTTCGAGCTCGTCGTCGCTCTCAAAGTCCATGCCGAGTGCTTCGACGACATCACCAAAACCGACCGCCTGATACTGATCCTCTTTATCAATCAGCGTATCTTTGATCGCCCCCTCAAGTGCAAGCAAAACAGAGACCTTCATACCGGACTGCTTCTGCACTTTATTGATCACCTCGAGATCAAATGGATTACTGACTGCGACAATAATATAATCTCCGGCAAAGCCCAGCGGTAGAACTAAATGTTCACGACAGAAATCCTGCTCCAACTTAGAAAAAGTAGACTCGGTCACCAAACAACGCTTCACATTAATCGGCGGCATGCCGAATGCTTTGCCCTTGGCAACCAAGACTTGAAACGGCGAAATCTTATATTCTTCGAACAGCAATGTCTCGACTGCCTCGCCCGACATTTCCTCATCGGTCGAAAGAATCACCTGACACTGGTCTGCCGTCAGGCGCCCCATTTGGAGCAAATTTTTAACAATCGAGGCTTGAATACGGGCGAGTGCCATAAGTCGTGAATTTTAGGGTCAGTTAGTAACTATCGAGTCGTATCAAAAAGCACTCAGAGCGTCGCCAATTTCGAGTTAATCAAAGGCATATGCTTCAAGTCATCCGCATGCCGCACACTAGAACTGAGCTCTAACTGTCGCGCCAACACCGTAGCGGAATCGCCAGACGCGGCCAACGCAGTCTCAAAATAGTAACCTTGGGCATTGGCCACAAGCGAAGCACAACGATCCTCAGGCGCTGGCACCGCGATGCCTCCAAGCACATTGCTTAACACCTCCAGTGACAGAGGCTCGCCTTCACTTGCCTTCAGCGCCGCGGTCACCACCTCTTTGATTTGCTGATAATTCCCGGGCCATTCAAATGCCATAATCGCATAAGCAACCTCTGGGGTAAACGCGGCCGCGCTGGGCTGATCGAAGTGACCTGCGACTAATCGGCTAAAGCGCGTGGCATACACAGCAATGTCCGTCGGTCGCTCACGCAACAGCGGCAAGGCACAGCCGACCGCATCGGATCGTTGCATAAACTCCGATTGTGAAATTTGCCCCTCCACGCGATAGACAAACAAAAGATCGGCAGCGGAGGCGACGACCTTCAATACCTGCTCCCAATGAACCTGAGCTTCAGTGATTTGCTCAGGCGCAGATAAACGAACCGAAACCACATTACTATTCTCGATGTTCGACTGCAGTTCGCTCACGGCTCCAGGTCCAGCAGCAAACAAGTCCTCAAAAGTAACATGCACCACTGGCTTATCAAGGTTACCTCGCCATACAGAAAGGTCCGCCAGCGCAAGGTCACCATCGCCACCATGCGGTTCTAAAATAAAGAGATGAGAATGCTCACAGCAGATCTCCCAAGCATTCTGCATGAAGCGCTTGGAAGCAGGACTACCGGCACTAAAGAAACGCGGCGCCTCTGGATAACTACGCACTTCTTGAATCGCGTTACCTGGATTTTGCGACTCACGAGCGTAAGCCTCTTGCTCTTCGCTGGTCATCGGGTTTGAAAAGCGAGCCACATGCCTCAAAAAGGCGGCGGTATCCAGCGGCTTCTCCATAACCAGCGTGACGCTCATATTAGCAACCTTCACCAGCTCCGGTGTATTCATCAAGCCAGACACCAAAATAAACGGCAGATTCGGGTAGAGCTCACGTGCTTTCTTGAGAAAATCGGCACCATCCATAACAGGCATCTTGTAATCCGAAATCACGAGATCGTATGGAACTTCTTCCAGTTGTTCAATCGCACGCTCGGCGCGCGTTGCAATGTCCACCTGATAATTCTGCTCACAAAGTAAATCCTGAAGCATTTCTGCATAGTTCTCTTCGTCGTCTAAAACCAGTATTCTTCCAGCCATAATTCGCGTCCTCCTGTCGGTCGAGTGGTTTGGGGCTACGTGAGCAGCGCCTTCGTAGTTGCCGCATCAACTCCAAAAAAGTTGGCAACTTTCAGACGGTCCCCTCCGAATAAAATAGAAACAGCGCGCACATATTCGACCTGTACACTTGATAAATGTGCCTCAAAGCGAGCCCTAGGTGACGCTGCGGCGCTGACCTGCAAGGCGGCATTCAATGCGCCGAGCGTAAGGACATCACCCGGACTCGCCTCCATGATTGCGCGTACCGTCGAGCGCAGTTGCGCATAATTATAATCCCACGCATGCGTGCGCAAAAAATCTTGCGCGGATCTCTCGAAACGAGGCACAGAGCTAAGTCCTTTTTCCCGAATGACATCGACGACCATTTGCTGAGCCATCACAGCAATATCGGAGGGACAGTCACGCAAGGCAGGAACGCACACCTCCGCAGTCCCCATTAAAACATACAGATCCTCGTTAATCAGACCTTCGTCATACAACGAGTCCAAATCACCGCTCACACAGAAAATCGTTCGCATCGGAGTGGTGATTGATTCAAACACCCTATCAGCGCTTGGTAGCGCAGCAGCTAGTTCCTTCTGCTCCTCGCTCATTGCTTCCACCTCCAGCAAAACACAAGTCACACGATCGGCACCTGCAGCTTGGGATGCGCACAGCATCGACAGAACTTGCTCGGCATCAAACGAACCTGGGCTGAGGTAAATAAAATGCTCCTTTTCACTCTCATAAAAGCCAGCAATGTCTTCACAAATCTGTCGAAAGTGCGTACCCGATCCACCAATCAACGAAAGCGTCGATGTAAAATGACGCAGATGGTAGAGCCGTTCCGCAAAGTTGATCGATGCCTGTGATTTGCAGGGAAAAGAGCGAAATTTAAAGCCGAGGCTGTTATCCACGACCGCAACATCTGCTTTCAAGGAATCAGACTGTTGAGTTTGCTTGGTATCGTCAATCAGCTCGGCGGTCCGCTGTAACAAGGAAAAGATATTAAGCGGCTTAAGGAAAACGCCCCCCACTCCTTCGCCAATCAACTCACGAATCGTATCGTTTTCCAAATACCCAGACACCATAATGACTGGAACTTCGGGCTTCATTTTCTTGATTAATTTCGCAAATTCCGCCCCTGTCATCTCGGGCATCTTATGATCCGTAACCACCAGATCAAAGTATTGATTAGCAAAAACATCGACTGCCTTATGCGGATCTTCAAGCGAAGTCACAACATAGTCCGCCTGCTCAAAAATATCAGTCAACAAACTGTTAAAGTCTGTATCATCGTCTAAAATTAAAATGCGGTATGCCATGTCTCCAATTTTCGTGGTTCTTTAACCTTTTTCCTCAGCCGCAGCGTCCTCAGCAGCATGAATCTCTTCAATCCGCTCGAGCCCCCGATTGATCGAAGCCATAGAAGCCGCATACCAGACGACTTTACCGTCGAGCAGTTCCTCCCAATATTTAACTACTGGCGCACTGATATAGTAACAGGACGCGACCATGTATGTACCTTCAACATGATCAAATGGAATCGTCGAAGATGCCCAACAAAGCGAAAGCTCGGCGTTCATCGGGCGCAACGTACGCAATTCAACATAATTCAAATCTATTAGGCCGATCCCATATTCTTCCACAATATGCTCTAATAATTTAGCCTCATTCAGAACCTTCAAATCATACAAAAGTGTTGTTAGAATCGATGCATTCCGAAGTAATTCAGGCGACTGAATCGCCGCCATGAACTTTTCATTCGCCGCTCCCAAGTCCTCACTGGAAATTAAGCCCTTACTTACCAATGAGGATCCAAGAAAACGATTGCTACGAAGAATAAGTGCTCTGTGCTGCTGCATGAGTTGTGTAACATTCGAATATGACTGATTCTGCACTCAAAGGTCAAGACGAGAGCACAGCCAACACACTGATATTAAACAACGGTGACAACGTGTCTAAAATCGAAAAGAAAGATCGGCTACAAAACCCTCCTTCCCCGGTGATGCGTACCGACTTTCAAGTGAACACCTTGTGATACCGTAGCTACCCTTCGGCTCAATCCGGCCTCTGCGGGAGCGCACAAAAAAGCCCGTTCTAGGCAGAACGGGCTTTTGACAATCAAGAATCAATTAATTGACTACACAAACTTCTTAAACAGCAGAGTGGCATTGTGACCGCCAAAGCCGAGATTGTTACAAATCGCGACATTTACCTCAGC
>DOCS01000102.1 GCA_003503355.1 Opitutia bacterium | reverse complement strand
GCAATCCCTGGTTTGATGCCTTGAGGCTTGGCAATCCCTGGTTTGACCGCTTGAGGCTTGGCAGTAGCTGGTGTGACAGCTTGAGGCTTGGCTGCTGCTGGTGTGACAGCTTGAGGCTTGGCTGCTGCTGGTGTGACCGCTTGAGGCTTGGTTGCTGCTGGTGTGGCAGCTTGAGGCTTGGTTGCTGCTGGTTTGACCGCTTGAGGCTTGGCAGTAGCTGGTGTGGCAGCTTGAGGCTTGGCAGTTGCTGGTGTGGCAGCTTGAGGGTTCGCTGCAGCTGGGCTTGTGGTTTGGGCCTTGCGGGCGACACGAATGGCTCCCGTGGGGCCGCTTGCTGGAACCTTGCGGGGGACACGAATGGCTGCCGAGGGATCGCTTGTATGAGGAGCTTTTGCGCCCTCATTTTGAGCGGTTTCTGAGGTAGGTGCCGGTTTGGCTGATTTGACTGGGGCCGCTTTTGAAGTTTCCGGCGGCCTCTTAGACGATGGCAACGGGGCTTGAGGGACTAGGGAAGCTTGCTTTGGCTCTGCGGCATTTGGGGTTTGATCGCTAGCTGGATTAGGACTTTTTTTGGGGTCTTTGCTCATAAGGGTCTTAAACTAGATGGGTTGCGGGTGCTGTCAAGCGACCCATTGGTGGGGGGTATCTTTGTCGATGATTTCAGCGAGCCGTTGTAGTTCGACGCTTTGCTTGGGGGATACATTTATGCTTATTGTCGAGGCCGAGGCCTATTAAATGAGCGAGGGCTAGCGGGGGGGCATTTTGTGAGTCGATGAGATTTTAAACAAAGGTACTGTTGAAGCTAAATTCGGTATTCGTGCCACGTTCACATCTAATATCCGTAAACGCGCGATTCTGTTGGATGCGAATTTCACCTAAACGAGTAAGCTCCAGAACGGCAAGGAAAGTCGCCACGATTGTATTGATGGTCGTAGTTGAATTGAACAGCTCGGAGAACCAGAAGTAGGACTTATCTTTGAATAGTAGCAAAATGAACTCCATGCGGCCGGCAACCGTTATTTGTTCGGCATTGATTTCGCCGGTGGTGATGCGCTCGGCGAGACGGCGGAGTACTTGATTGAAGGTGTTCCACAGGTCGACGCGCTCGATGGGCTCAAGGGGGCGTTCGAGCGCATGCCGAGCGGTCTCGGGGCCGATGCGCGCGATGAGTTCGTTGCTGTTGAGAATGAGTGCCTCTATTTCTGAAGAAGCTTCCTTGAATTTTTTGTATTCCAACAGTTGCTGTACGAGCTCCCAGCGTGGGTCGATGTCCTCGTCTTCGATGTCTTGATTGGTTCCCTGATCCTTCGGGGGGAGCAGCATGCGGCTTTTGATGTACATTAGCGTCGCAGCCATGACAAAAAACTCACCTGCGATTTCAAGGTCGAGGTTTTCCATTGAATCGAGGATCTCGATATACTGCTGCGTAACGTATGCAATCGGAATATCGTAGATGTCGACTTCGTTGCGTCGAATTAGGAAGAGCAGCAAGTCCAACGGCCCTTCGAAGGCCGGGAGTTGGATGGCAAAGTCTTTGGTTGGAGCGAGTACTTCTTGCATCGGCAGCGATGTTAGTAATCGGAGAGGCTCAAGCGCACGTTGAACTCAACATCACTTTCGCGACTGGCATCCTGACGGAATGTCAGCGCATAGATGAGTTCCCACGTGTTACCGATACGGGTATGGATGCCGATTTCGGTTTCGGTGAATTGTCCCGTTTCTGCATCGTAGCGCAAATCGGTCAAAAAGGAGTAGCGCTCGTTGACGCGGTAGATGAAGTCGAGACGATATTGGTCGATTCGATCATTCAACAAATTGCTGGATAGGCCGATCTCCCAGATTTCACCGCTCTTTATCGTGGTGCGTGTGCGCACTTCTTCCATTGTCATGCTCTCAGTCTTGAATCGGCTGGCGAGGTCGAATTTGAGCCAGGGAGTAGGGGTGAGGACTAGTTCGACCCACGAGGCGTGAAAGGTGTCTTGTTTCTCACTGTCGTACCGAGTGCCCCGTTCAAACAGAATATCTTGGTAGAAGTTTAGGGCGGCCAATGTGCGTGAACCGTAGCCTTGCGCGCGTGTCTGAAAAAGGTTTTCGACACCGAGTCGGGCCAAGTGTGTTTCCTCAATTGAGTCAGTGTTGCGCAAGTCGCTAAGGTCCAGTAAAGGACGGCTCAGGTCAAAGGCGGTGCGGTCGATTTGAGCGATTTCTTTAAGGGCATCGGGGTCTGAGAAATAGCGGTAGCGCAGCAACGGTCGAGCCAGGTGACGCAGTCCGTCGATGCCCCACGTGCTGTTTTGGGTTGTATAAGTAGCATAGCCGCGTGCTTCCAAGTCGAAGCCGAGTTCGTAGATCTCGCGGGTAAACTGGTCGTCCATAAGCGCCGCTGGAGTTGTTGAGAATGAGCCCAATGCAGTTGGATCGATCTCCTGATTTTCGTAATGCGTCACGCGGGCGCCAGCGAGCGGTGTGAGCGTTAGCCAATCCGTCAAACGAATGGGGTGCTCGATACGATAAGTGAGGTCAAAGCGGTCGAATTGGCTTTCTTCGGTGATTGTCGGTTCGTTTTGACCGAAATCCTCCCTTAGGCGCGCATAGTTCGCTGAAAAGTGATGGTAGCTGCCGGTATTGAAAACAGGGATGGGCAGTAGGTCAAAGCGCACTTCGGGGAGGCGTTCCTGGATAAGCTGAAAGTCATTGGGACGAACGCGGGCGAAAGTCGATAGGTAGTAGTTGTCACCTGAGTAGACGCCTTCGAAGAAGGAGTCCGGCTGTTGATTATCTTTGTAGTACGCTTTTCTAAAGTCGCGGGTCACCTCCGAGTCGCTCCAGTGGCTAACGGAAGCAGTGACGTTGATACGTTCGCCGATATGATGCTGGTGGCGCCATTCTGAAAAGCCGCGGTTTGTATCAATCGGATCATCGAAAATGTCGGGTTCGGGGTCACCTTGGTCTTTAATGTAGCCGGTGTTGATGGCGCCGACGATGCGCTGAGTTTCAGAGTCGTAGCGGTATTGAGCGGCGGGGCCGACAAGCAGGCCGCGTTTTGAATAAAGGTCGAGGTTGGCTCCAGCACGCAGCCCAGGTGTGACGGGGAAAAGAATCGTCGTTTGCAGATAAGTGCCGAACTTACTGTCATGGCCGCCGTCCAAATCAACATAGTAAGGCGCCCCATTCATGTGGTAGGTATAGCTGGGTAAGTAAAACAATGGGATCCGCCCCAGCCGAAAGGTTGTGGCACCCATTTTCAACGAACCGCTCCCTTCATCTGAATACTCGATAAGATCGGAATTCATGCTGAGCGAGAAGGGGCTTGGCGCTCCGTAATACAGGGTCGCTCCTTCGATTGTAGATGTTTGAGTCGTGCCGCCGGCAGTAGCTGCGGACAGATAGAAAGGCCATTGTCCCGTGCGTAAAATATCCACTGCGAAAGTGTTATTTTTGGCGTCGAAAGTTAGCCGGTCGGCAACTAAGCGGTAGCCATCCTGGGTAATCGTCACATTGCCGAGAGCGTCGGCTAAAGAATATTCCTGATAGTAAGTGATTCGATCAGCGCCTATGCGCGCATCGCCGAAATCCAAGCGAGCGTCGCCGCGGGCAACCAAGCGTTGTGCTATCTCGTCGAACTCAAGAGGTTCAATCGAGCTGAGTTCAGGCAAAGCCGCAAACAGCGGTAGCGTT
>DOCS01000211.1 GCA_003503355.1 Opitutia bacterium | reverse complement strand
ACGAGTGCGATGCGGTCGTGCGCGTTAATGACGCTATTGATACCGTTGAAGAGGACCTTCTTGCCGAAGTTGTGAGAGATTTGATTGAGCGTAATCATGAGGGAAATTTTGGAAAGTCTGAAGAGTCGAAAGGCGGTGGATGTAAGCAGTAACTCAGGGGATGGCAAAGAAAAAGGTATGTCGGCGATTCACCGCTGCGGATGACTTCGATTGCGTCCTCATTTCAGTGGCGGCTTATAGGGTACCAGATCGAGTCCTCACTCGCCAACCTCGCCCATCAAAAAGCCCGAGGCTGTTGAAGCGCTCGGGCTGTAAGACGGTGGGGCTTGTCGATCCAGGTTCCAGTCTTAGGCGTCTGACTCGCAATTCCCGCACTTTCCGCCTTTGGCTCCGCCCTTAACGCCCGATCGGCGTTGTTTGTGCGCGGATTTGAGTTCGTCTTTGGTCAGTTGACCATCGCCGTTGCTGTCGATCTTGTCGAAGTTCTTGACCATCTTTACGGCATTGGCGCCTTGTAGTTCATCGAGCGAGAGTTGTGCGTCGCCGTTTGCGTCGGTGTTGGCGAAGCGCTCTGCGTGGTTTTTAGAACCTTTGCGCTGGCCGTCGTCTGATTGAGCGTTTGCGAGAACAGGAAGCAGGCAAGCAGCGAGTGTGGTGAGCAGGATTTTTTTGAATTTCATGATGTGTTTTTTCTGTGGTTTCGCAGCGCCAGAGTGGCTGCTTACTAAACAGATCGTGGGGGAATCAAAAAAGTTGCAGTGTGTCTTTTTTTTAGTCTCTGCTAAATGAACAACACAAGCAGACAGCTGTTCCTGCCATTCTTTACGCTTTCAGCCCCTCGGCAATGGCCACGTTTTGCAGCTCGTTGATTTCTTGAATGCCTTTCGCCCCGAGGTCGAGCAAGGCGTTGAGTTCCTCGCGGGTAAAGGTGGCTTCTTCGCCGGAACTTTGTACTTCGACATACTTGCCGCTGCCAGTCATCACTAGGTTGGCATCAACGGTCGCGTTTTTGTCCTCGGGGTAGTTGAGGTCGAGTACGGGCGTGTTTTGGTAGACGCCCACGGACACCGCGGCGACGGACTCAGTAAAGGGGTTTTCAGCCAGCTCGCCTTTAGCGATCAGCTTTTGGATGGCGATCTGAGCGGCGACATAAGCACCGGTGATCGATGCGGTGCGGGTGCCGCCGTCGGCTTGCAGTACGTCGCAGTCGATCCAGATCGTTTTGCCGGTCAGCTTTTTAAGGTCAAAGACCGCACGCAGCGAGCGCCCGATCAGGCGTTGAATTTCGATTGTTCGCCCGTCGGCTTTGCCGCGGCTAATGTCGCGTTGCTTGCGGTCGAGCGTGCTGTACGGGAGCATGGAGTATTCGGCAGTCATCCAGCCGCCTTCAACTTTTTGAGCGCGCATCCAGCCGGGCACACGGTTGTCGATCGAGGCGGCACAAATTACGCGGGTGTCGCCGAAGCTTACCAGAACCGAGCCGAGTGCATGCGGCGCGATGCCGGTCTCGAATTGGATGGTGCGGAGCTGATCGACCGCGCGCGCATCGGGACGGGTGAAGGGAGTTTCTGTGGGTGTTGTCATTTTAAAAGTGCGAAAGGTCTGAAAGCTGGAAGGTCTGAAGGCAAGTTAGTTGGCGTTTTGTGCGGTCAGCGCGGGGAGATATTTCTCCCGTGCCAAGCGCCAGAAGACGAGGAAGAATGCGGTGAGCGGAATGGCAAGCACCATGCCGAGGATGCCGCCGAGCGCGGTGCCCCAGAAAAATACGGAGAAGATCAGCAGCATCGGTCCCATGCCGGTTTTGTCGCCCATTATGCGGGGGGTGAAAACGTAGTCCGTTAACAATTGTCCGATGGCAAACACGATTGCGCAGAGACCGATTAGTGCGCCGCCGCCGTCGTCCTGGAAATACGCGAGTGGCAGTACCGTAAGAATGCCGAGCATGGTGCCGAGGTAGGGAATGATGTTGAGCAAGCCGAGGATGAGTCCAAGGACGATGCCAAATTTGAGCCCGACCAGCCCGAAGCCAAGTGCTAGCACCAAGCCGAGCAGCACGCCGATGATGATTTGCCCACGGAAGAAAGCGATCAGGATGTCGCTGAACTGGCGGCTGAGGAAGACGAGATCGTCGCGGCGGTCGTCGGGCAGGAAGTCGAGTTGCCGCTTGATGTCATTCCAGACGTCACGATCATTGTTGAGGATGAAAAACAGGTAGACCGGAATGATGGAGTAGGCGGCGATTTTCCCGAATAGGCTGCCAAAGAACCCGCCGAGTGTCCCCATCGTGGACTGTAACTGTGCCAGCGCGGCTTTCAATGATTCCGAATGATCGGCGAGTAGGTTTTTAAAGTAGGCATTGGGCGATTCACCGAGTGATTCTTCCAGCCAGGTCCAGACGGTGGGCATCGATTGTTGGATCGAATTCAGAATGTTTTCGCGCAGTACCGGTGCGTGTTTGATGAACGCGGCGATCTGTTCGAGTAAGAAAGGGACGAAGACTGCGCTGACCACCCCGATACAAAGAAGGCTAAGGAGGTAGAGTAGGGTGATGCCTTGTACGCGAGTGAGGCGGGTGCGCCTTTCACATGCGGTGATAATCGGGCGGAGTAGAGTTGCCAGAATTGCAGCAATGACAAGCGGTAGGAGTACGTCTTGAAAGGCACCGACGAAGCGGCGCAGCTGCACGAAGCAGAAAAAGGCAGTGGCGAGGAGGATGATCGTCGCCAGCGCGGTGCCA
>DOCS01000198.1 GCA_003503355.1 Opitutia bacterium | reverse complement strand
CAAGCCGGCAAAACCACCGGCAGATGCGCAGCCCACAGAAGCACCAAAGACCGAGCAAACACAACCCGCGCCCCCCGAGAAGGTCAGCCTAAAGCCACCCGAGCTACCTAGTCACAAGGCACCGGCGATCAAGAATGATACCGCCGACAAACTCGATGAAACGATTCAACCACTCCCGACAACAACCAGACGGAGCAATCCGCTGATCAGTATTATCATTATCGCCGTACTCTTTTTAATATTGAGCGCGGCCGCTGCTGGCATCTGGTATCTGCTGAAGAGCGACCAACAAAGTTCCTCCGAGGAGCAACCAACTGCATCAGCCTCGGTCTCAACACCGGTAGCGAACGGCCCCATTTCAAAAGCCAAAAAAACCATCAAAAAAGTGCCGGTCGCAGATTTTGCGAAAATTGAAGGCGCCGCCATTACAAATAGTACTTCAGTCCCAGAGCCTCAAGTCGTGCCGGTGCCCCAAGCCACCACAGTCCCGGAGTTCGAACTCAAAAAAATCCCTGAACCGGCAGCCGTCAAACTGAACGAGCAACTCAAACAAGCCGCCTCGCAATATCTTCAAAACGTCCATATTGGTGCGCTTCGAACCGGTCCTCGCGCGAGGGTCATGCTAAACGGAGTGAATTACGCGGTGAACGACGTGGTCGACTCAAATACCGGCTTAAGATTTTTGGGCACACGCGACCAGCGACTTGTCTTCAAAGATAAAAACGGAACCTTATATGTTAAAAGCTTCTGATTGCACTCTACTCAAAATTCATTTTTTATGCACATGACTATGAAAGCGAAAGCAACAATCTTCTCACTTCTAACACTCACTCTAGGCTTCTTTTCCGGTTGCACGACTCCCGTCGCAATCGATCCGATGACCGGGCAACAGCAGACCGCTAACTACCAAAGCGGTTTCTTCTATGGCCCAATCAGCATGGATGCCGACCAGATTTTCAAAGTCGCGATTCGCGAAATTGACAAAATGGGCCTACTTCGCACCGGCGAACTTCACAAGGACAGCACAATTACCATTTACGCCCGTCAGGTTGGTGACGAAAAGATATACATTCGCATCAAGCAGATCGCACCTGGAGAATCCGAACTTCGCATTCGAGTCGGCATGCTGGGTAACCTGCCACAATCACAAGTGATTTACGCGAAAATTCGCGATGCGCTGTAGCCCGCAGCTCAAATAAACTTTTCAGACCGCCTTCCACTTGGATCGGCGGTTTTTTTTATGTTTCTTTACACGATCTAAAATCTACCCACGTTCTCACATACATATGAATAAGGAATTTACCATTATCGGCGTCGGCAGTCCTATCGTAGACGCCATCGCACAAGTCGAAGAAGCCTTCATCGAACAAATCGATGGCGAGAAAGGCGGCATGGTGCTGGTCGATGCCGAAGCAATTGTCAGCTTACTCGAAAGTATCCCCCGAGAACCGACAAAAGCCCCCGGCGGCTCGGCAGGCAACACCCTGTTCACACTTGCGCGTATGGGCAACTCCACAAGTTTCCTCGGCAAAACCGGCAACTGTTCTGAAGGCGAATTTTACCGTGGCCACTTCAGCAAACTCGGCGGTGACAGCTCCCGTTTCAAAATCGGCGAAATCCCCAATGGCCAGTGCCTGTCGCTCGTCTCTCCTGATGGCGAACGTACCATGCGCACCCACCTCGGTGCGGCCATGACCCTCGCCCCCGAAGAAATCAGTGCTGCCGACTTCGCCAATTGCTCCCATGCCCATATCGAGGGCTACTTGCTGTTTAATGAAGCCCTGATGATGCGCGTGCTCGAATCCGCCAAAGAAGCGGGCTGCAGCATCAGCCTCGACCTGGCATCCTTTGAAGTGGTGCATGCCACACGCGACATTCTCCCCGGCATCCTGCGTGACTATGTTGACATCGTATTTGCCAACGAAGAAGAAGCCGCAGCCTTCACTGAAATCAAAGAAGATTACCACGCGATGGCTGCACACCTCGCGGACTACTGCGACATCGCCGCGGTCAAAGTCGGTGCCCATGGGTCCTACATCGCACAAGGAGCCGCGGTCACCAAAATCGAACCGATGCACGCCGCCAAAGTGATCGACACCACCGGCGCCGGCGACCTGTGGGCGGCAGGCTTTCTCCACGGCTGGTCGCAACAACGCGAGCTCGCCGAAGCTGCCAAAATCGGCTCCATCCTCGGATCCGCAGTGGTTCAAGTGCAAGGCAGCGTTCTGCCCCCGCACGTCTGGGAGGATGTTATGTGCGCCATCCAAGCATAACCGCAGCATCATTACACATTAGCATTCAGCCATCACATCATGGATACCGCCCAAATTTCGGAACTCGTCGTCAACATTGCCAAGCGCGCACGTGCCGCATCGCTCGATTTAGCCACACTCCCCACTGAGACTAAAAATGCTTTCCTTGAGCTGCTTGCCCAAAAGCTGCTGGAACAAACCGATGCAATCATCGAGGCCAATGCACTCGACATCGAAGCAGCCAAGGCACTGGAACTGTCCGCGCCGATGACCGAGCGCCTGACCTTCACCCCCGAGCGCATCGCCGCGATGGCTGAAGGTGTTCGCCAAGTGGCCACACTTCCGGACCCCGTAGGCGCAGAAATCGAGCGTCTCTCGCCTCCAAAAGGCTTTGACCTGCGTAAAATCCGCGTGCCGATGGGCGTCATCGGTATCATCTACGAGTCCCGTCCAAATGTGACGGTCGACTGCGCGATCCTGTGCCTCAAATCCGGTAATGCCTCCATCCTACGCGGCGGCAAGGAAGCCTTCCACAGCAACATGAAGCTGGCGGCGATCATTAAGGAAGCGCTCAACGAAACCGGGATCAACGAACACGCCGTTCAGGTCATCCCCACCACCGATCGCGCAGCACTCAACGTTTTGCTCAAGCAGGACGACACCATTCACTGCATCATCCCGCGTGGCGGCGAAAGCCTGATCCGCTTCACCGTGGAAAACAGCCGTATCCCTGTAATCAAACACTACAC
>DOCS01000159.1 GCA_003503355.1 Opitutia bacterium | reverse complement strand
GCGCAGTGCCCTCCAGTGATACGGGCCAGCGGCTATATGATGACGGAACGGAGGAGGGCGCTACGTGTCTTCCGTGGCCTCTATCAGCTACTGCTCCAATTTAGCGGGCAAGTGACTACTTAGAGGACGAAGTAAAGCCGCGGGTGCACGGCGAACCAGTCGGCAAAGAAGCACTGAACTGGCACTTGCCCAGACAAAAAAGTTTCTTTCGCGAAGGTCTCAAAGGCGGCTTCGTTTTCCTCTTCGAAGAAGTCCAGCGGTAACGGGTCTTTACCGTAACAGATCGAATGGATGCTTCCGTCTCTGGGGTGGATTGCGAGTATATGAACACCATTACCCTTGTATTGGTTCTCAGGAATCGCATCCATCAGGTCTAGCTCTCCATATTCGTTTAACTTGCGGAAGAACGCTGGCAACAATAGCTCCAGTGTTCTGAGGACGAGAACGTCCTGCTCTTCGTCTTCCTGCTCTTCATTTTCTGCGGCGTAGCTCATTAAGATTCGTGAGTTTAATCGGCTGCCCAGCCCAGTCAAATGACCCACCCGTTTTATGTCAGATTATTTCTAGCGCTCTCTCTCAAATCTGAGAGCCGTTCATCCCGTCCAACGTGCCAGGGCAGGGCTTGCCGTGATTGAAACCGTCCGCCGACAAACAACGACAAGTGTCAGGCTATAAGCGGTCATGAGTGGAGGGAAACGCGCCGTCGTTTCCGAGCAACGACAAGTATCAGGCAATCAGCGGCCAGCGTGTCATGTGGATCTGTGGCAATGGCGGAGCATTGCCCTCCAGTGAGAGGGGAGAGGCCCAGGCAATTAAGGCAATAACAAGTGTCAGGCAATCAGCGGCCAGCGTGCCGTGTGGATCTGCGGCAATGGAGGCGCAGTGCCCTGCAGTGAGACGGGAGAGGCCCAATTAAGGAACGGAGGAAGGCGCTGAGTAGACTCCGTAGCCTTTGTCGCCTGCTTGTGATGTGCCCTTAGAAAAGTGCACACAGTTGTCTGCATAATTGCTATGCACGCTGCAACGACAGCCTCGGTCCTAAGCTGGACCTTAATTTTCTGTTATTTTGGCCTCTTCAGCCTGAAAGAAGCTCAAGGTAATGTAGGCGAATACACCAATTACGATGCCGCAGTCCGCAATGTTAAAAGCCGGATAGCGACCATCGGGCAGAAGCCAAGGGACCGTAAAAGGGAAATGAAAATCCAGAAAGTCGATCACGTGACCGTGTACAATACGGTCGACCAAGTTGCCCAGCACACCGCCAACAAGTAGCCCGAATGCGAATTGCATCGCGGTCCGGTGCAGTTCCAATGCGTCGCGGAATTTGTAAATCGCAAACAGGGCGACTAGCGCGAAGAGGGCGAGGATGGTGCCATGTCCCGCAAACATCCCCCATGCCGCTCCTTCGTTGCCAATGTGTACAATGTAAAAGAAGTTTTTGATGACTTCGATCACATGCCCATCCTGAGGATAGAAGTAACTATCCAGAGGCATGGTGTTAAAAATCCAGACCTTGGTGATTTGATCTAAAACAAATACAACTAGGGCAGTGATCAACAACCGCATGTACGATGTAGCTGGAAGTTTAAAAGGCAAAGTCGGTGAAAGGTATGGTCAACTGAATGGTGAGTAGTCCTAATAAAAAATGCAGCCCGGGTTTTAACAAGGCTGCATTTCGATTAAGATCATGATGTCGAGCAGTCGTTGTGTTTACACTTCTTCGTCATCGTCGTGCGAGACGACTTTAGGCGCGTCGGAACTGTCAGCAAAGAGCCCGCCTGCGGTGCGATCGACCTTACGCTTTCTGTTCTTTTCGAACTCAGCTTGGCCTTCAATCGAGTAGCGGGTAAAGGGCACTGCAGTCAAGCGCTCTGGACTAATCGGCTGACCAGTGACTTCACAGACGCCGTAGGCACCATCCTTGATACGCAAGATTGCTTCTTCAACTTCGTTGAGGGCGTCTTGCTCACTGGATACTAGGCTAAGTGCGAAGTCTCGGTCAAACGCGTCTGTGCCAGCATCAGCTTCAAGCCGACGGTCACCGGCATCACCACGGTCGTTGTGTTGCAGTGTGTCCGATGTATGCAAGTCGAGTTCTTCGCTAACATGCTTACGCAAGCCCAGCAGAAGATCATAGTACAGCTTCCATTTCTGCGGAATCGCACTTTCCTCCAGCTTGGTCGCCTGTTTCTTTTCCGCCGGATTAAAGCCGAGGATGTCAGCGAGTGACGCGGCACCGAGGACGCGCTTTTCAGCGGGCTTGTCTTCTGTGGTGACGACCTTCTTTTTGGCCACGACGACCTTCTTATCGGCGACTTCGGAAGGTTGTTCGCTCTGCTTTTCCTTTTTGCGTGTCGCGACGAGTGCTTCCACATCGTCGAACGAGAACGCAATCGGCGCGTTCTTTTTATCCGCAGCTTCGCCTTCGCGGGCGACGGACGCCTGCTTGACCGATACTTTGCTGTCGGTTTTATTTACGCTGGATTTCTTAGGCGCGGCTTTTTTCGCAGCCTTTTTTGTTGCAGGAGCCTTTGTCTTTTTGGTGGTCATTGAATGATAAAGGTGACGGTGAGTGATTAATGGGTAGATTGAGAAATTTGTTTCAGTACGTCGGCACAGCGCTGAGAAACTGGGCCCCACGCTTCAGTTTCAACGAGCTCTGGCACCCAGCGCCAACTGCGCGGGCAGCGCACGCCATCCGCATGCGCAACTTCGACTGAGAGCTCAGAGGGCTGTGCGCTCTCGATCAGCGTGACCTGAGATAGAATGAAGAGTTCCGGTAGGTCAGATTCGTATTTCTTCAAGCGAGCAAATTCAGGATCGCTTAGCGAACCGATGATGATCGCTTTCGCATCCAGACTCTGGCCAATTTGCTTCTTCTGGCGGAGTTCTTCCAGGCCATCATTGAGCTTTTCGCTCAGGAATGTACGCAGTGCGCGGATATCGTCCGCCACCTCGGTGTTGTCCCATGCGCTGTCCACATACGGCCAGTCGGAGAGGGCGATCGGTTCCTCGCAGAAGTCACGATCGTTCTTCGCGTAGCTCCATGCTTCGTCGGCCGTGTGTGGAATCAACGGAGCAACCAAGCGCGTAAAAACGCTAAAAATGATGCTGATCGCAGTTTGCGAGGAACGGCGAAGCGGATCATTTGGCGCACAAGTATAGAGACGATCCTTGAGGATGTCGTGATAGGTAGCCGAGAGAATGTTGGCGCAGAAAGGATCAATAATGTCCTTAAAGGCGCGGTGAAACTCGTAGCTCTCGTACGCTTCAGTCACCTTACGGACCAACTGTGCGAGCTCGCTGAGTGCCCATTGGTCGATCGCGTTGAGCTGGTCGAGTGGGACTGCCTGTGTGGCTGCATCGAAGTCGAAGAGGTTACTGATCTGGAAGCGCAGCGTGTTGCGCAGGTTGCGGTAATTGTTCGCCACATTGCTCACGATCTTATCGGAGACCGGCACATCGCCACGGTAGTCCTGTGAGCAGATCCAGAGGCGCACGATGTCAGCACCGTATTTTTGAATCCATTCAGGCAACGGACGTGCCGCGCCATCGCTCTTGGAGAGTTTGGTACCGTCTTCCTTGACGATGAAGCCATGCGTCAGGAGATTTTTGTAAGGCGCCGCCTTATCGGCAATCACCGCAGTCCACAGCGAGCTTTGGAACCAGCCGCGATGTTGGTCGCTGCCTTCGAGGTAAAGGTCTGCAGGCCAGCTGAGATTGTCGCGTTTTTGCAGCACCGCACGATGGCTGGTGCCCGAATCAATCCACACATCAAGTGTATCTGCGCCACACTTAAGTGTGTCGGCTGTTGGCCAACCTTCAGGCAATGCGATGCCATCCAGCAGTTCGGCCGCAGTTTGCTCAAACCAGATATTGGTGCCGCCGACCGCGACTTTCTTGGCTAATTCTCTAATAACATCCGCATCAATAAAGGCGTCGCCGTCTTCGTTGTAGAAGGCGGGAATTGGTACACCCCATGTGCGCTGGCGGCTGATGCACCAGTCGGGGCGGTTCTCGACCGCAGCACGAATACGCTTCTCTCCCCAAGAAGGGATGAAATTGACATCGTCGAGTGCATCGAGGGCGCGTTGGCGGTCGCCACCTTTATCCAAAGCGATGAACCACTGATCCATCGCGCGAAACACCACGGGGGTCTTCGAACGCCAGCAGTGCGGG
>DOCS01000025.1 GCA_003503355.1 Opitutia bacterium | reverse complement strand
CGATGATCGCACGCCAGCCAAAATTGGTGAACATAAAGGGCATGTTCCAATCCCACTTGCTGGCGACCATCAACACAGGTGGCGCGGCAAAGTGCGTAAGCGTGCCACCGACCGAAATATTGACAAAAAGAAGCCCAAGGGTGGCGTACTTGAAGGTTGGTGTTGGGTTGTAGCAGTAGAATTGGTGACCGAGCAAGAGGGCCGCAATCGTCATCGCAGCTGGCTCGGTAATGAAAGACCCCAACAGCGGCGCAATAATGAGAATCGAAAGCCACCAGGCGGCCGGCGACTTTTTACCCAAGCTGGCGACCAGACTGAGGGCACTTTCCGCAAAAGCCACAACCGGTCGGGACGCTGCGATTGCCATAATGACGACCACAAACAGCGGTTCGGTGTAGTTGCGGGTATCGATGTAATCCGTTGCCGAGTGCCAGCCATGGATGACTGTAATGCACAACATCAATGGGATGAGCCAGATGCCGAAAATAGCCTCAATTTCACCCAGAAAGTGGAAGCAAGTCGCCTTGAAGCTAACTGGATCTTTTCCTTGGTGATAGCGACGCGCGTCGTTCTTCGCCAGTTTCGCTTGTTGGTGCTCGAATTTATGCGCCAGCTTAATAAAGGGACCAGCCGCAAAGGTATGCATGATCGCGCCAAAGAATAATAAGGTGGCGATCCAGTTGATCGGGTCTGCAACGGCACGCACTTTCAGCTTATCAATCAGACCCAGCTCAGCGACGCCCAACTCGGCAGCACGAGCGGCTTCCAGTTCGGCGTAATCGTTCAACGCGGTCGGAAGCGTGACGCTTCCATGGCCGTGACCATGCGCAGCGGCATCCGCATGACTGTCGACGTGCGGGCCTGCGAGTGCGACTGCATGCACGTCACCATGACCACCAGCGGCGTGTAGCGTCGGCGCCATGAGAATCGCCGTAAAAAATAAGAGAGATCGGATACAATTCATGTATCACTTACTAAGGGTTTAACCGCTGCTTAAAAGAAAAATCGAAACACTCCAAGAAATCGCTTCGTTCGCAACGATTCGTGGGCATGTAATTTCACGTGTGTTTAGAACTGCAGAGCAGTCGCCTTGGGCCTAGGATGAGGCGTATATACACAAGACTTGCGCTTGCCGAATGACGACACACGTAGGCAACACTCCCCCACCCGGAGCAGTTAGGACCTATTTTTGCGTTTCCGGAAAGCCGAATGCCATCAATTCCTGTGCGGTCACCGCCAAGGCTTCGCGAGGAAACTCCTGCTCTACACCGGTGGAAAAATCACGGATCTTGACCACGCCTTTGGCCAGCTCGTCGGTCCCATAGATGAGCGCGAAACGTGCGCCCTTCTGGTTTGCCTCCTTGAACTGTTTGCCAAACCCCTGATTTTTAAGCGGATAATCGACACAGTAGCCCATCGATCGAAGCAAGGCCGCATCGCTCAACGCCGCATCGCGCGCTTCAGTGCCGCCAATAATCGCGATAAAATCGGGGCTCTGCACATAGCTCGGCAGTCGATTCTTAGACTCCAATAGATCGACGAGGGTCACGTCACCCATCGCAAAACCGACAGCTGACATTTCCGGCCCACCCAGTTTTTTGACCAGTGCATCATAGCGCCCACCACCGGCAAGCGCACGCCCTTCACCACTGGCCTCAAACGCTTCAAACACAAACCCAGTGTAATAAGCCAGTCCGCGCACAATGCCTAAATCAATATGGATAAAGTCTCCGGCTCCGGAGCTTTCAAGCCCGCTCAGCAACGCTTTCCAATCGTCGAGGCGCTGCTTCGCCTGCTCGGCCACATCGCCTTCAAGCGACAAGTTTGAAATATAAGCCGACAGCGCATCAAAGTCACGGATGGCAATCACCTCTTCGATTCGATCCAGGAAAGCCGCCGCCCCTTCGCCCAACACCTGCGCCAGTTTTTCAACTGTCTGTTCGCGAGCCGTGCGCTCCAGCTTATCGATAATTCCGAGCACCGTGGCGCTCCCATCCTCGTCGAGGCCTTCAGCCGTCAATATCAGCAACCACAAATCGCGATCGCTGAGTCGCACCTTGAAATCCTTGGAATCGAGGCCAAATGCGCGCAGAGCCTGCACCAGTAAGGCAATCAACTCGGCATCCGCAGCCGGTCCGGCTTCGCCAAAAATATCCACATTAAACTGATAAAATGCACGCAGACGGCCCTTCTGTGGCTTCTCATAGCGATAGTGCTCGCCGATATTAAACCACTTGATTGGACGTTTCAGGCTGTTGGCCTTGGCGCCGATCAACCGCGCCAGTGAGGGCGTCATCTCAGGACGCAACGCCACCGAACGACCGCCGCGGTCTTCAAAGCTGAAAAGTTGCCCGACAATTTCCTCGCCGGATTTTTCGATGTACAGCTCCAATGGCTCGAGCACCGGCGCATCATATTCCTGAAAATTGAATGCGCGGGCGACCTGTTTCCATTGGCCGAAAATGTGATTTCGGAGCGCACACGCGTCCGGATAGAATTCCCGGAAGCCGGGTAATGACTGGAACTGCATTAAAGACTGGTTTTGTGCGGTGTGTACTTAAACGATTTACTTGTCGTTCTGAAGCGCTTCGACATCGAGTTCTGTCAACTGTGCCTTCAACTCCTTGCCGGCTTTAAACTTGATCACTGCACGCGTCGGGATAACCACGTCCGTTTCGGGTTTGTTCGGATTGCGGCCAATACGTGACTTACGAACCTGCACCTCAAACACCCCGAAATTCCGCAGTTCCACGTTGCGCCCTTGACTGAGTGCATTGGCAATGGCATCGAGAGTTAATTGTACAGTCTCGCGTACTTCTTTCTGCGCAAAGTTAGTTTTATCGTAGATATCGAGGACGATATCGCGTTTGGTTAGATTGTTGGCCATGGATTAATGCTTTGAAAACTTGATGGGACGAAAAACGAAAGTTATTGTAAGGGCGATACTTCTGATCGCAAAAACACTGTCAAACTAGAAAAATATGAGCGACAAAGAACCACCCAATCCTTTTGAGGAAATTCAACGTCAATTGAGCGAGTTGTTTAAAGATTCAAATGTTAAAGTGTCGACTCATAGCTTTGATCAATCGGATGTTTTTGACGAAGATAGTATTGCCGACGAAGTCGAGCCCGCTGTGCCAGCGGACAGCGACCCTCTCGAAAAAATTCGCAGATTTCACCTCAAACCAAAGGAAATCAGGGATTATTTAGATCGTTTTGTCATTCGTCAGGACCAGGCAAAAAAAGTCCTCTCGGTGGCGATTTGCGACCACTACAATCACGTGCGTCGCAGTTTTTCAGGCAAACGCATGCGAGCCAAGGAATACAGCAAGCAAAATATTTTGCTGCTCGGCCCCACCGGAGTCGGCAAAACCTATCTGATTAAAAATATTTCCCGCTTAATCGGCGTGCCCTTTGTCAAAGCGGATGCAACCAAGTTTTCGGAAACTGGCTATGTGGGTTCCGACGTCGAAGATCTGGTGCGCGATCTGGTTAAAGCCGCGGATGGCAATATCGAACTGGCCGAGCACGGCATCATCTTTGTCGATGAAATCGATAAGATCGCCAGCGAAGCAGGTACTATGGGCGCTCGCGACGTCTCTGGCCGCGGCGTGCAGATCAACCTGCTCAAACTGATGGAAGAAACCGAGGTCAACCTCTTCAGTCCGACCGATATGATGTCGCAAATGCAAGCTGTGATGGAGGTCCAGCGAGGTCATCAGCCGAAACGCAAGTCGATCAATACGCGAAACATCCTGTTCATCGTCAGCGGTGCATTCGACAAACTTGCCGAATCGATCAAAAAGCGCATGTCGAAAAGTGAAATGGGCTTTGGCGCCGAGCCACAAAAAAGTGACGAAGACCTGTCCGGCTACCTGCGCCATGCGGAAACAAGGGACTTCACTAAATACGGCTTTGAGCCCGAATTCATTGGCCGCGTACCGGTGCGCGTGGCCTGTCGCGCGCTTTCTTCTGAAGATCTAGCCCACATCCTCACCACCTCGGAAGGCAGCATTCTCAATCAGTATTACGACGACTTCCACGGCTATGGCATTGAGTTCAACATCACAA
>DOCS01000253.1:3733-3919 GCA_003503355.1 Opitutia bacterium | reverse complement strand
ACGGTCTGGATCCGCTCAACGACACATGGGATAGCGACGCGGACGGCTTTAGCGATCTGCACGAAATTCTGGCCGGCACCAATCCAGACGATGACACGAGCACTCCAGCTCGCGCGGATATCGACTATGCCTTGCCGAACCAATTTGACCTCGAAGTCACACCTGCGATTCCCAATCCGTCCGCTG
>DOCS01000253.1:0-3666 GCA_003503355.1 Opitutia bacterium | reverse complement strand
TCCGCACAACTAACCGGCTTGCAAAGTGAGCACACCGACCTGTTTCTCGTCGTCTCAACGGAGCTTAATTTCGAAGTGGATCTGGGAAGTTCGACAGTCGCGTCCTATGGGCGACAACTTGCAGGACTGTTTCCTGTTCCCGACTTGGACTTTACCCCGTTCACCTTTGCTGATTTTGGCGATGCGGGAGGGTTTACAGATCTAGCGGCAGAGGCCAGCGCATGGCAGGTAGCAGCGCTCTCCCACTACAACGGTTTAGCGCACCCGTCCTACACCTTTGACCCACTCGATCACACCGACACCTTAAAACTGTTGCTGGTCGAGCAATTCCTCGGCGCCGCGCTGTATGAGCGCGGGCTGGTCGACCGCACCAACATCTCATTGACACCGTTCCGCGGATCAGAGGCACCGCTCGCCATCGACGAATATGATAGCGGCGAGACGGCGCGTGACCGCGCAGTTGACAACGCAACCTTACTCACGCTGCAACGCGCACCGGAATACTCGGGCTCCAGCTACCACTTACACAGCTTAATCGACGCAATCGACGCTGCCGTTGACAGCCCTGCAAGCGCCGAACAGAGCGCGCTGGTCGAGCTGGCACGCCTGCTCTACACACTGCATGCAGTAGATACCACGCCCGGCTCCTTACGCCAGCCGCTGGATGCGCTCAGACTCTTTTTGCGTACTGGCAGCTTGAGTGGCAGCGGCTTTGATCAATCAGCGTTCGCCGCCGATCTTACCAGCAACTTGGTCGCCAATGCCGTCACTGGTGCTGCGGCAGTCATCAATTTACCGGAGGCACGGACTGCAACCAGCGTTTATGTGTATTATGACCAGCCCGCCGACGACCTCGACTGCCCGTTGGTCTGGTCGGCAGTCAACTTCACCAGCGGTACCTTTGACCCCGAGGCACCCGAGTACACCGGCGACACCTGGTCGTTCGTCGATGACACCGGCGCCGAAGTGCCGATTACCCGCGCGTTTCCATTGACCACGGGATCGGTTTTCGCGGTGCGTGGCTACGAACTCGACACTGTCCTGTGCGGTGATCGCGCACTCGAAGTCATCCCACAGCCCGAGCTCGCGTACCTCAGCCATGAGTCAACCATCGACAGCGACGGTGATCTCATTCCCGACACGCTTGAAGCCCTCGCCCCCAACCTCAGTTTCGACCCTCTTGGCGACAGTGATGGCGATGGCTACAGTGACCTGCAGGAAATGATCCACGGCAGCGATCCGCATCGTTCAGCGAGTTATCCGACCGAAAGCGCAAGTCCGACCGCGATCGACGTTCTCGATCCACCGATGCTAGCGATTGCCGCAAGCACCAGCGTCGGACTGATCGAGTTTAACTATCCAGTCGACTACGTGGACCACATTGCGTTTGATTTATATGAAAGTACCGACCTGCAAACGTTCTCAAATACAGGCAACAGTGCGCAACACCTCGGTGACGGCAACTTCCAGCTGAGTATCCCGATCAGCGGTGACAAAACATTCTACCGCATACGCCTGCGCCTAAAATGAGGTTCAGCCTTCCTGGTGGTTGACGGTTACGCCTCCGTCGGCGGCTGCTTGCTGGCCGTCACACGGGATTTACACACGCTTTTCTGCACTAGATTCGTTTGCTAAAGCGGCACGCTACCTTTTCTATTGCCAGAGCACCTTGAGGCGAACAGGCCCACTGCAAATCTGAACTGTAACCAGTTGTCCAAAGCCCTGTGACGCGGTCGCGCCCAGACGCTTAGTCGGCCACCGCAGTCACCACCACACTGGCGTGTATCCCCAAGCCACGGCCAACGTCATTTAAGCGTTCGCCAGTGGTTGCTGTTATACAGACATCGCCGATCTCGACCCCGAGCAGGCGCGCAATCGAGGCCCGCAACGTCGGCACTTTGGGGTCAATTTTCGGGCGCAGGCACTCTAACACGATCGAAACATGCGTGAGCCGCCAATCACCAAGACTTTCCAGCGCCACTTTTAAATACGCTGTACTATCAGTCACGCCATTGCGGCACATTTTATCGGCGAGCGCCCCAATCACAGTCACTCCAGTGACCCCACTGATCGCATCCGTGACGGCATGTAAGATCACATCCGCATCACTGTTGCCCGACAACGCGGGGGCATCGTCAAACACGACACCCCCGAGTATAAACGGCTTGTCCGAATCGCCTTCTACAAAGCGATGACTATCGAGTCCAAGTCCGGTTTTAACTTTCACAGTTTAAAGCTCCGGAAAGAAACGTGCTTTCTCAGCAGCTGCGGTCTCAGGGCTGTCTGACGCATGCACCACATTACACCTCATGTCAGTACCTAAGTCACCGCGGATGGTGCCCTTCGGTGCCTCAGCGGAGTTGGTTGGCCCGAGCAGTTCACGCACCTTGGCAATCACATTCTCGCCGCTCAGAATCATCGGCATCACTGGGCGCGAGCTCATGAATGCTTCAATTTCGGGAAAAAACGGTAAATCTGCCACATGTGCATAGTGCTCACGCAAAATTGGACCGTCCAATTGCATCACCTTAGCGGCAACAATCTCGAAGCCCGCTTTTTCGAAGCGTGTGATAACCTCGCCTGCAAGGCGTTTTTCCATGCAGTCGGGTTTTAGAATAATAAGTGTTTCTTGCATAGTTTTAGTTTGGATATCTGAGCTAGATGTGGAAGCAGCTGCTCTGAGACAAGTTAAAAGGACACTTCCGCCTCTACTGGGTTGCGCAAGCGTCCGATACCGGTGATCTCGATCACCACCTCATCGCCCATTTTAAGAAAATGTGGCGGATCAGCTGCCATGCCCACCCCCGGCGGGGTACCCGTTAAAATGACGGTCCCCGCCTGCAAGGTGGTACTGCCACTCAGAAAGGCAATGATCTCCGCAACACTGAAAATCATGTCGCCGGTATACGATTCCTGTACAATGCGCCCGTTCAGCAGAGTCCGCAGCGGTAAGATTTGCGGATTTGGCAGCCGGTCCGCCGTCACTAGGATGGGCCCCAATGGGCAAAAGGTATCAAAGCTCTTGCCCTTGACCCATTGCCCACCGCTATGAAACTTTTGCCAGTCACGCGCCGTCACATCGTTCGCGCAGGTATAGCCCAACACATAGTCCAGCGCCTCCGCCTCGCTTACATTCTTACAGTCCCGCCCAATCACCACAGCCAACTCACACTCGTAGTCGACCTGATCGCTGTGCAAGTGCCGTGGCAACAGAATCGGTCGGCCAGGATCCAGCACGGCACTCGGACTCTTCATAAAGACTACCGGGGACTCGGGAAGCGCTGTGCCCATCTCTGCGGCGTGCTCGCGGTAATTGAGTCCAATCCCGTAAATTGCGGTCGGCACCACCGGCGCCAAGCGACGTAGCGGCTGGAGCAAGACATCCGACCGCTGGAAATCCCCGTAAAGATCGCCCTCCAGCCGAAACACTTTATTGCCCACCTCGCAGCCATAACAAATTTCCCCATCCACATTTTCGACTCGAACAATTTCCATAATCGACAGTTTCCAAGAATTTTTAAAATTCTTCAAATTTTTTCTTGCGCTGATGGTTCTGGGCACCTTTATTTCCGCCTTCCCAACACGGGGGCTTAGCTCAGTTGGTTAGAGCGCATCCTTGACATGGATGAGGTCGCAGATTCGAATTCTGTAGCTCCCACCATTTTT
>DOCS01000139.1:3073-3946 GCA_003503355.1 Opitutia bacterium | reverse complement strand
GCAGCCGCTCCTCATCGTCGACCCCAAGCCCAAACGTCACCTCGACCTGCACGGCATGACACTCATGACCCCTAATCGCGCCGAGGCCCTGCAAATGGCTGGCTTCGACAACAGTGCGGATGCCGACTTCGACGACGAGGCTGTCAGCTCAGCAATCTTCAATAAATACAACCCGGAAAAGCTCGTCATCACCCTTGGAGCCGAAGGCATGCTGCTGGGCGAAAACGGCAAAATCATCGGGCGCATTGCAACTGAAGCACGCGAAGTATTCGACGTCTCTGGCGCGGGTGATACCGTCATCTCCGTACTTACCGCAGGTATAGCCGCAGGAGAATCGCTCAAAGACGCAGCACTGCTAGCTAATAAAGCTGCCGGTGTCGTCGTCAGCCACCTGGGCACTGCTCCTATCACCGCAGAAGAACTACTTCGTTCATAATTCAACAGCCTCATACACCCCATGTCAGATCCAATTTCAGTTCCTCTCCTCGATCTCAAACCACAATACGAAGCGCTCAAACCAGAGCTCGATGCCGCTGTCGCTGAGGTCATTGCCTCGCAATACTTCATCCTCGGCCCCACAGTCGAAGGCTTCGAGCAAGCGACCGCCGACTATTGCCAGGCCGAGCACGCTATCGGCGTCTCCTCCGGCACCGACGCGCTCATTGTGGCGATGATGGCGATGGGGATTGGCGAGGGCGACGAAGTGATCACCTCCCCCTACACTTTCTTCGGCACAGTCGGCTCGATCGTCCGTCTCGGTGCCACGCCGGTGTTTGTCGACATCGAACCCGACAGCTTCAACATCGACGTCTCCAAAATCGAAGCAGCCATTACTGACAAGACCCGCGTGATTGCCCCCGTCCATCTATTCGG
>DOCS01000139.1:0-2980 GCA_003503355.1 Opitutia bacterium | reverse complement strand
GCCAAGCAACACGGGCGTCCCGCCTGCTCCTTCGGCCACATGGGCTGCCTGTCATTCTTCCCCACCAAGAACCTCGGCGGTTTCGGCGATGGCGGCATGGTCATCACGGGCGACGCGGAATATGCCGACATCACCCGCCAGCTCCGCAATCACGGCATGGAGCCGAAGTACTTCCACCCCCGCATTGGTGGCAACTTCCGCCTCGACGCTCTGCAGGCCGCGGTGCTCAACGTCAAACTCCCGCATCTCAACAGTTGGCATGAGCAACGCCGCGTGAACGCCGATCTCTACCGCAAGCTCTTCGCCGAAAAAGACCTCGTCCGCGAAATCGATTGCCTCGAGCAAGGCGACCTAAGCAACGGCATCATCCTTCCGGTGGAGAAAGCCAACAACTATCACATTTACAACCAGTTCGTAATTTACACGCAGGACCGTAAGGCACTGATGCAGCATATGCAGGCCAACAACGTCGGCTGCGAGATTTACTACCCGCTCTCGCTACACGAACAAGAATGCTTCCGTTTGCTCGGCTATAAAAAAGGAGACTTCCCGAACTCCGAACGTGCTGCCGCCATGAGCCTCGCCTTGCCGATTTTCCCGGATCTGGCACCCGAGCAGATTGCCCGCGCAGTCGAAGTCATCGCCGAATTCTTCGCCTCGTAACTCCGGCGTTGTCGACTCACGTAGCGTGCCGCTTTAGCAAACGTCTCATCGTACCCACTGTAAGCAACACAAAGCACGATGCGATCAAACAAAGCCAACAAGCCACATAAGTTGACACATAACAGACTGCAACTAGTCTAATTATATGACGACTATCAAACTCAGTGAGGCCAAAGCCCACCTCGGGCGCTATGCGCGGAAAGCCGCTCAGGGTCAACAGTTCATCATCGCGGACCGCAATAAGCCCGTCGCAGTCATCGGCCCCGCACCACAGCCAGAGAATGGCGTACGCCCCAAGCTCGGCCTAATGACCGGACAGGCCGCGATTCCAGAGGATTTTGATGCGCCCCTCGACAGTTTCGAAAACGACTTTTACGGCCAATGAGGCATCTGCTCCTCGATACCCACATTTTCCTGTGGAGCCAGTTCGCACCCAGCAAACTCTCGGCCAGACTGGCCACTCTATTTACTTCCGAAGAGGTGTGCTGGCACCTAAGCCAGATCTCCCTTTTAGAAATCCAGATTAAATACGACCTCGGCAAATTAGAGCTACCAGAGACTCCTCAGAATTTTCTCCCGCAATTGATTGAGGACTCAGGTTTGAACTTTCATCCACTCGAGAACAAAGCGATCTCCATGCTCGGTAAACTCCCCAAACTACACCGAGACCCTTTCGATCGCCTGCTAATTGCCTCTGCGCTGGTCAATGGCTGGGAAATCGCCACTGTGGATACCATCTTTGACCAATATCCGGTGCAAATCGTGACCTAAGTCCCGGCACTCAACCCTTTCAACCAGCAACTCACAACGTGTCTAAACTACTCAAACGCTTCGGCCCCTACTTCCGTCACTTAAAGCCAGTTCGCGTGCAGTTCGGACTCGGACTGGCCTTTGGGCTCATCGCCGCAGCGGCTTCGGGCGCCGGACTGCCGTTTATCATCAAATACTTGGTTCCGCTGGTCACCAGCCCCGACAAACCTGAAGGCATTCAGCTCGTCCTCATACTCTCGACCATCCCGATTGCCTTCTCCTTACGAGCCCTTGGAGGGTTCCTCAATGCCTACTACATGGCGTTCGCCGGCATGCATGTGCTGGAGCGACTGCGACTATTGGTATTTGAAAGGCTTCAGCACTTACCGCTCGCGTTCTTCCAGCGTAACAACGTCGGTGATTTAATGAGCCGCGTGACGGGTGACACCAACCAACTGCAGACGGCTCTTGTCAAAGTCGTCAACAGCGTGATCAAAGAGCCCGCCACCTTATTTAGCGCGTTAGGCTTCCTCATCTATCTGACTATTACCGAAGCAGAAGTCGCTTTCATGCTGATCGCCATCGCCTCGGTGCCAGCTTGTGTATTGCCCATCCGCGCAATCGGTAATCGAATTCTAAAAAAGGCCAAAAAAGCACAAGCACAAGCTGGCGAAGTCACCCATGTGCTCAATGAGAATCTCTCCGCGACTCGAGAGGTCCGCGCCTATAATCTAGAAGCACGCGAGATTGATCGTTTCTCATCGGCATGCCGCAAGTTTTTTGCCCTCTCCCTCAAGACGGTCAAATACGACAAAGCGCTCTCTCCGATGATTGAGTTCGTCACGGCCTTTGCACTGTGTTTCGCCCTGTACATCGCGGTGCAGAAAAACATTCAGCCCGAAGTCATCGCCTCCATTCTGACCGCGCTCTATATGTGCTACGAGCCGATCAAAAAACTCGGTGCGGTTTCCAATACCATTCGCAAAGCCGAAGCGTCCCTGGACCGTCTCGAATACGTACTGCACACCGAAGACACTGTCCCAGAGACCGAAAATCCGACTAAAATAGGCTCTGTTTCCGGTAAGATACACTTCGACAATGTCACCTTCCGCTACGCTAAAGAGGCCGTCCTTAAATCGGTCAACATTACCATCGAAGCCGGCGAAGCCATCGCACTGGTCGGCCCCAGCGGTGCCGGCAAATCGACGTTCGCCAACCTCGTGCCACGCTTTTATGACGCATCCGAAGGGGCGATCACGCTAGACGGGGTCGACATCCGCAACGTGCTCAAAACCGATCTGCGCAGTCAGATCGCGCTGGTTTCGCAGGAAGCGATTCTGTTTAACGACAGCATCGAAAACAACATCCGCATCGGCAAGCCGGACGCCACACTCGAAGAGATTAAAGAGGCCGCGCGGATGGCACATGCACACGACTTCATCGAAGCGCTCGAAAACGGCTACGCGACCGATGTCGGCGAACGCGGCTCACGCCTCTCCGGCGGACAACGCCAGCGCATTTCCATCGCCCGCGCCTTCCTCAAAAACGCGCCCATCATCGTGCTCGA
>DOCS01000158.1:2719-4854 GCA_003503355.1 Opitutia bacterium | reverse complement strand
GACAGTGCCTTTGACGTGCTCAAGCTCGGCAGTCCGACCAGCGTCGAGGCGGTCTGCGCCCCTCAGAGTGATTGGAGCTTTCCTGATTGGTCGATCGTCACCTATCAATTCCCTGCTACCGCCGAACGCGGACCGGTCAAACTGGTGTGGTATGACGGCAATAAAATGCCGGAACGCCCTAAGGAACTCGAGGCCGGGCGCAAATTACCCGGTGGCATCGGTGGCCAACTCTGGTATGGCACGAAAGGCACGCTGATGATCAGCGATGTGTATGCAAAATCCGCACGGATGATTCCGCAGTCGGCATGGGTCGATTTCGCCAAAAATCGCATGCCTGAAAAGACCGAGAAAGCATCGATTGGTCACAAGCAAGAATGGATCGAGGCGTGCAAGGGCGGGGCACCTGCGCAGGCGAATTTCGATTATTCGGGACCGCTCACCGAGATGGTACTGCTGGGCAATTTGGCGGTACGCACTGGCAAGCGCATCGAGTGGGATGCGGAACGGATGGTTTGCACCAACGTGCCCGAGGCCAATGCACTGGTACGCAAAACCTATCGTAAATATTAAACAGTATTCCCTTATGAAATTACCAACAACAATTAGCGCGCTGCTGCTCGCGGGGTCGTGCGCTTGCGCAGCCTCCATCTTTGTGGCGATCGAACAGCTGGATGACGTGCTACAGAACTATGATAGCAGCGGCACAGCCGGCTGGGCGACCCGCGTCTTCATGCCCTTGGAAGTCAAAATCGCAACCGGATCTGCGTGGGCGTCTACAGCCGCATTGGTTCCGTACGAGGGCGCCGAAAAGGCCTTCGACGGCAACCCTGAGACCAAATACTGTACACGCGGCGCGGCGTTTTGGCTGCAGCAGCATTTTGCCGACGGTAAGCGACAGATTGCCGCTTATGGACTGACTTCCGCCAACGATTTTCCGATACGCGACCCGCGCAACTGGAAGCTGTTAGGATCCAATGATGGCAAGCAATGGAAGGTCGTGGATCAGCGCTCAAATGAGACGTTTACCGCTCGCTTTCAACGCCGCCAGTTCAAGGTCGAGAATGCCGCCGAGTATGCGTGGTATAAGCTGGATGTAACGCTCAATGGCGGCGCGGGCCTCTCGCAACTCGCTGACTTCAGTGTGTGGACCGCCGATGAGCTGAAAACGCTCAAGCCGCAACCTAAGCCTCAGCCAAAGCCAAAACCACCAGCGGTCGAGCAGGCGAGCGCAGCCGCTTGGCAACCGCTGTTCACCGATCTGTCGGAGGCCGAATTCCCCGCCGGCGTTTGGACGCTTTCCAACGGCGAACTCACTGCCAGTGAAGACAAGTTGATCCTGACTAAGGAGGAATACGAAAACTTCGTCTTGGACCTCGAATTCAAGAACGGCCCCGCGGCCAACAGCGGTGTGTTTGTCTATGTGACCGATCCACGCGGCTGGGTTAAAAACTCGGTGGAGATCCAGATCACCGACGACTCCGCCGACAAGTGGGCCAACGCAAATCCCACTTGGAAGTGCGGTGCGATCTTTGGTCGTTTGGCCGCGAGCGAAAGCATGGTCAAGCCGGTGGGCGAATGGAATCGCTACACCATTATTTGTAAAGGTCCCTCGATTGATGTGATCTTAAACGGCACCCACGTGAACTCGATGGACATGCGCAAGTGGGATTCGCCGACTCATAATCCGGATAAGTCAAAGAAGCCACCTTGGTTGAGCAAGCCACTCAACAACCATCCGACCAAGGGGCGTGTCGGTTTTCAGGGCAAACACGGCGGTGCTCCGATCTGGTTTCGTAATGTCAGAATCAAGCAACTGGACTAAGTCTTCATCGCTCGAGGAATACCTGCTGTCGTGAGCTCGCAACAGTAGTGGCCTGCGCTCACATTCGTGTTGTGTGCGCAGGCTTCGCTTGTGCTCGCAAATCTAACGGGGGAGGTCTTTTGAGTTCTGTTGAGGGCTAGTGTCATCCTACAGAGCGAAATGGCGGCGGCCGGCAATGTCGCAGTCTTCACGATAATCAGACAGGGTTCGGTTACTCTGTCAGAATGCCCCAAGCCACCGTGGGTCGCTCTGCGTCGATTGAATCTATCCAAACCGTATAACATCGGTTCAGCAAATGAATCGCAGGACCCAC
>DOCS01000158.1:0-2682 GCA_003503355.1 Opitutia bacterium | reverse complement strand
CGCGTTGGGGTGCTCTCTGCGGTGTTATTCAATTAACGCCGGAATGGCTGGAGAATTTGGCATTTGCCTTGGTTGCCTCACATGGGTTCGGCATCACGTCGATGCGATCTTAAGATCCCACCGCGCATAGCTGATAGACTTGCCTTAACTCATCCCATTCGGGGTCGTGCTCGATCGTTAACTCGATGGGCAACTGTGGAATGTTCGCGAGTGCTTTGTTGATTCGAATCCCGACCTCGCTGACATCTGACAGATAAAAATGCCATTCTCTGGAGCCCGCAGTGGTGAAGACGAATGCCAGAACGGCCAAGCGATCCGGGTCCAGCGCTTCAATCAGCATATCCTCGAAGTCTTTCATATCAGCACTTTGCGTGTCGGAAGGCATACCGCTAGCATCCACGGGCTCATACTGCCACACGATCATCAGTCTTTGGGGGTAGTTCGCATCGCCCAGCGCATCTTTTAAGCTGGGACGAAATCGCAACACCGTCGGCTTTTCGGGATTCTTTCCTTTGGCTATATTCCAAGCGTCTGTATTAGCGGCTTCTATTTTCATTTTTTATGTGTGCAGTGTTTAAATAAGTCTCTGATCGAGATGCACTGTGTAAGCCGCCACGGCAGGTGTTGTCACGCTTTTAGGGGAGTCGTTGCTCGACCGAGTACGGTCCCTAATGAAGGTCCGATCTTTGTCGATTTACCGGCAGGTACGATATGCGTTATCGATTATCCATCTGTCCCGTTTGGCATCCTGAATTAAATCATTAGATTAAATTTTGCTCGTGTAGATCTGCCGCACTCATCGATCGTTTCCAGATCGTTGCGGAGGTCTCCTTGCTGATAGTCTGGTTTTTGTTGGGCGGCAAGCTGACAAAGGAATCTTTGAGGGGAACAGCTCCAGATGTGCTGTGGATCTCGATGAACTCGGCACTGCTGAGCGCAGTCTTAATCAGCCTCGGATTGATCTGTATCGGCGTGCCCAAGACGCTGTCTGCTACATGGTCTGTATTACCTCTGTGACCGCATCCGCGGCAGCGTATGACGTTGTGGCCGAGAGCAAGGTGCGAAGCTCGTTCAGCCGGCGCTTACTATCGTATTCATCGATCTCATCTGGTCATTGATGCTGTTTAATGCCGGATTAGCGGTGGCGACGAGCATGAGTGGCAAAGCGTTCGGTCATTCTGTCACTGTTCTAATTAAAGTATCACTCAAATTTCCTGTTTTTAAACGCTCCCACAGGGCCCATTTTGCTACAATCGACTGCAACTGTAGAATGCAAGCGATGCAGCATCGCTTGCGGGAGAGCGCAATTTCCATAACGTAGAGTGGGCTGTATGTTGAACCTTAGGTGACGCATTTGTCTGCCCAAGCTTGAACGCTAGATTGCATGGAAATCGACACACAGTTTTTGTTGACGATTGGTGGCATACTTATGCTCGGACTGGTGGTCTCCGCATTGGCACGACGGCTATATATTCCACGTGTGACACTTCTTCTGCTGCTTGGAGTGGCCATCGGTAATGGAATTCCGGAAAATTTCTCGAAGCATTTTGAGATCCTCGCGGAAGTTACTTTGCTGATCGTAGGTTTCCTACTCGGGGGTAGACTGACTCGCGCCACCTTGAAGGCATCAGTCGGCGATGTGATGTGGATTTCGGTATGCGCGGCTCTCTTAGCTGCAGCGCTCGTCAGCGTTGGATTGATATGTCTGGGAGTGAGCAAAGAAATGGCGATCATCCTTGGCTGTATTGCTGCGGCCACAGACCCCGCCGCCGTCTATGATGTGGTCTTTGAATCGAAAATTAAAGGAGGGTTTAGTAGTCGATTACTTTCGATTGTCGCTCTGGATGATGTTTGGGCCCTGTTATTATTTAGTGTTGGATTATCAGTAGTCTCGGTGCTGAACGGCATGTCAGAAGGGAGCGCTTTTATCGTCCTAGCTACGAAAGAGATCGGCGGTGGCGTTATACTTGGGATACTCATTGGTTTACCGGCCGCTTATTTGACGGGCCGCATTAAACCTGGTCAGCCTATTTTAACCGAAGCCTTAAGCATCGTATTTATTTGTGGGGGGCTGGCAAATTGGTTGGGGGTCTCGTATTTAATTGCGTCGATGGTGATGGGGGCGGTCATCTCAAATCTAGCCAAGCATCATGAGTATCCATTCTGCGCGATCGAAGGCATCCAATGGCCCTTCCTTATTATTTTTTTTGTTCTGGCGGGCGAGTCGCTAGAGTTAAGTTTCCTGCCTGAGATTGGATTAATTGGCTGCGTATTTATCTTGTGCCGAGTAGCGGGTAAATACCTCGGTGCCCGAATCGGCAGTCAGATCAGTAGGGCGTCTGCACCAATTCAAAACTGGATGGGCATCGCGCTGCTGCCGCAGGCGGGAGTGTCGATCGGTATGGCATTGGTGGCGGCCAATCAATTCCCAGATCAGCGGCAGGTGCTCTTGTCGGTCATCATTGCGACCACCGTACTCTTTGAAATTATCGGCCCGATCTTTACGCGAATTGCGTTAAAGCATGCGTTAGACCTTGAATGATCCTAGCGTGTTACACGCATTGCTTCAGGGGACACAACTATAACAAGTGTCAGGCTATAAGGAACAACAAGTGTCAGGCTATAAAGCATGGCATCGGTTAGACTTTTAGGATTAGATGGTTTCGTTATGTTATATGCGAA
>DOCS01000082.1 GCA_003503355.1 Opitutia bacterium | reverse complement strand
GGCAAAGGCGGTTCACCGCGAACGAAGTCACGTAAGAAGAAATAAACCCCACTCGATTTCCATTCGCCGCGACTTACGCTGCGCGGTTTTTGGTGTTTCAGCTTTCAGCGTATCACAATCCAGCTTTTTTTAGATATGTCAGGACACAGTAAATGGGCTACAATTAAACGAGCGAAGGGCGCCGCAGACGCCAAGCGTGGTAAAATCTTTAGCGTGATCAGTAAGGATATCACGCTAGCCGCGCGCGCGGGAGGCGGCGATCCCGCGATGAATCCGCGCTTGCGCACGGTAATCGCTAAGGCGAAGGAGGCCAATATGCCTTCCGATAACGTCGATCGTGCGATTAAAAAAGGCACGGGTGAATTGCCAGGTGTTGTGTACGAAGAAATCGTCTACGAGGGGTATGCGCCGGGTGGAGTGGGGTTGATTGTTGAGATCACCACCGATAATAAAAACCGCTCAGCTTCAGAGGTGCGCAGCACGATGAGCAAGAACGGCGGTAACCTCGCTGGCGTTGGTGCGGTATCGTTTCAATTCGATCATGTCGGGCAATTCATTATCGATGCCGAGCAGACCGATGAGGAGACGCTCATGGATGTAGCACTCGAAGCGGGCGCCGAGGATATCAAAAACGAAGGCGATCACTTCGAAGTGGTTTGTCCGATGTCGGAGTATGATGCGGTTTCACAGGCTTTGACTGACAAGGGGATTGAATCCGAGCAATCGGATCTGGTTTATCTGCCGAACATCTCGGTGCCGATTAGTGACAAGGACAGTGCTCGCAAAGTACTGCATTTGATTGAGATTTTGGATGGTTTGGAGGATGTTAAAGCGGTTCACTCGAATCTGGATCTCGCTGATGGTGTTCTTGACGACGAGGAATAATCCTCAGATTCGGCAAAAAAACCACTTGCCAACTTCGTAGCTGTTTTACACGCTGTTATTATACTATCTGTACCCTTTTTCTCTATACCTATGTCTTCTAAAATTATTGCCCTCCTTTCTCTCGCGATTTCGGCGCTGGTGTTTTCCGGGTGTAGTAGTGCTAGTATGGGCTCGAAAGAAGCAAACATTTTGGGGTTGGTTAAATATCAGAAAGCAGATTACTCGCCATCAAGTTCAACTACTTTTGCGATTCATACCAACGAGCTTGGCCCTCGACGTAACTTTTCCGGTGACAAGCTAACCCTTCTTTGGGGGCTGGTGACAATCAAGGATTACTAAGGGCGCCTAGTGTTGATTTTTGTAAAAGCCGCTGCCGTTTTCGGTAGCGGCTTTTTTCTTGGCAAATTCGTCGTCCTTCTACGGGATGTTTTTAAGTCATGCCACATAACGTCGCTTATTTTCTTTCAGAGCAGGCTAGCCTGCACCCGAATGCAGCCGCTGTTCGTGCCCCGATGGGGCGAGAGGCGGACGGTGCCATTCGTTATGCCGAGCGCAGCTTTGCCGAGTTGGATGCTGAGGCGTCGGCGGCCGCGTACTATTTGACCGATAAGGGGATTCAGCGGGGCACGCGTGTTTTGCTGATGGTCAAGCCGGGGTTGGATTTGATTCGTATCGTATTCGCCTTATTTCGGATCGGAGCGGTTCCGATCGTGATTGATCCGGGGATGGGCTTACGACGTTTTTTACGCTGTGTGCAGCATTCAAAACCCGCGGCGGTGGTCGGGATTCCGGCGGCGATTTGGGTGGCGCGTTTGTTTCGCCCGAGTTTTCGCGGCGTGTCGGCCAAGGTCTCGGTTGGGACTGGATTTGAAAAACAGATTGCGCAGTTTGCTGGCCAAGGCGATTTTCCGGTGGTGGATTCCGGTGAGGATGAGTTGGCTGCCGTGTTGTTTACCTCCGGTTCGACGGGGCCCGCCAAGGGCGTGTGCTATGCGCATGGGATGTTTGTCGCTCAAGTGGAAGCGATTCGTGCGCAATACGGGATCGAGCCCGGTGAGGTGGATCTGCCGATGTTGCCGGTGTTTGCGTTGTTTAATCCCGCGCTGGGCATGTGCACGGTGGTGCCGGAGATGAACCCGAGTCGGCCAGCGACGGTTGATCCGGGCAAAATCGTGCGCGCGATACAGCAAAATTCGGTGACCAATAGCTTTGGCTCGCCGGCCTTGTGGACCAAGATCGCGCGCTACTGTGAGGCGCATGCGGTGACGTTGCCGAGTGTGCGCCGAATTTTAATGGCGGGTGCGCCGGTGCCCCCTGCGCTGATGCAGCAAATGGAGGCGATTATTCCCAATGGTGAAATTCACACGCCTTATGGCGCCACCGAAGCGTTGCCTGTGAGCTCGATTGCTTCGACTGAGGTGCTGAGCCAAACGGCGGCGCACACGGCATTGGGTGAGGGCACTTGTGTTGGCAAGCCGCTGCCAGGGGTGGACGTTTCGATTATAGAGCCAGTAGATGGTCCGATCGAAACGATTGATAAGATTGTGAAACTGCCGACAGGGAAAATCGGCGAAATTATCGTGCGCGGGCCGTCGGTCACGCGCGGCTATGATAAGCGTCCGGATGCGGATGCGGGGGCGAAGGTTCGAGACGGCGACGGGCATTGGCATCGCATGGGGGACATGGGCTGGATGAGTGCTGCGGGGCAGCTCTGGTTTTGTGGTCGGAAAATCGAGCGCGTACTGACTCCTGAGGGACCGCTGTATACGGATTGTTGTGAGGCGATCTTTAATGCCCATCCGCAAGTGTTTCGCTCCGCTCTGATCGATGTCGGCGGTGGACGTCCTGCGATCGTGATCGAGCCCGAGGCGGGTGCGTTTCCGCGCAGTGATTCGGACCGAGCTGGATTTATCGCCAGTTTGCGTGAATGTGCGCAGTCGAATGTGATGACTATGAGCATCGAGCGATTCTTTTTTGAGCGGTCGTTTCCTGTGGATGTGCGGCATAACGCGAAGATTCATCGTTTGTCACTTGCGCGAACGTTCGCAGGAAGGTAGGTCTGCGCGCATATGAATATTTTGGTTACAGGTGGTGGTGGCTTTGTCGGCAGTTATGTGGTCGAGCGTTTGTTGCAGCGCGGCTATTCGGTGCGCTCGCTTGGACGATCACCGCAGCCACAGTTGGCTGCGAAGGGAATCGAGGTGGTGTGTGGCGATCTCACGGATGCGGCGGTTGTGACTGCAGCTTGTGAGGGCGTGGATGCCGTATTTCATGTAGCTGCCCGCGCTGGTGTGTGGGGAAGCTGGGAGAGTTATTACGGGCCGAATGTAATCGGCACCCGCAATGTGGTAAATGCCTGCCTCGCGCAGGGCGTTGGCCGGTTGGTGTATACCAGCACGCCGAGTGTGGTGTTTAACCGCCAGGCGATCAGTGGTGGTGACGAGTCGTTGCCTTACGGGCGGGATTGGCTGTGCCATTATGCTCACACCAAAGCAATCGCCGAGGAGGAAGCATTAGCGGCGAATGGCGAGGCTTTAAAGGTCGTGGCATTGCGTCCGCATTTGATTTTCGGTCCGGGCGATCCTCACTTGTTGCCGCGCGTGATTGAGAGCGCGCTCGGAGGGCGTTTGAAGATCGTCGGTGACGGCGCGAGTCGAGTGGATGTTTCTTACGTCGGCAATGTCGCTGATGCGCATTTAAATGCGTTCGACGCGCTGCAATCTGGGCGTGGCGCAGGGCG
>DOCS01000142.1 GCA_003503355.1 Opitutia bacterium | reverse complement strand
GGGCAATGCTCTGCCATTGCCACCGCCACACAAAACACACCGCCCCACGCAGATGCAGAAACGACGGAGCGTTTCCCTCCACAGCCCTTAGCGCTTGGCGAAATCGCTGAATTGCCCCTTATAACGGCGGGTGATTTTTCGAATTGCGGCCGCGCCCTGTGGCTCGACCTTAAACCCAATAAAATGAATGCGCGGCTCGATGCCGTATTCACGCGTGAGCCCACGCAGCGTTTTCTCAACATCCTTCCATGGCACGTCGCCGGCGCGCGTCTTGCCGGTCTGACTGCGCTGAAAATCACCATCGGACACAATAAATACGACATCCGGCTCCATTTGAAATGCGACTGACAGTGCGCCTTGGATCCCGTCCACCTGAAAAGGCAACCGCGTCGACTTGCGACTTGAGCGCACATTTTTGACGATCCAGCCCTTGGCCTGCTGCTTATTACGCGCGCCCGCGGCGATCATGTAGTCATGAAACGTGCCAACCTGGCGTGCAAAAGGAACGAGCCCGAACAGGGTATTGGCATTGAGCCCGTCGACTAACGCCGAGAGTTCGCGCACAAACGCATCCGTCGTGACGCCCGCCGCACTCGCCTTATTCCACACGGTGGCACTATTATCAAACAGGATCAGAATACGCTGCCCGCTATCTTCAATCCCGAACAACGAAGCCGAGGAAGACTCAGCCTTAAGCCCGTGCAAAGCTCCGAGCACCCCAGACTGGCCGAGTAAAGCATCCGACTGCAAGGCCGCCGGATTGCGCTCGATCGGGTTAAACGCACTGCTGGGCAGCTGCGGAAGCGCGGGCATCGAATCAGGCAACAAAGCCGCCGTACTAATCCGCTCCATTTGCATGGGCGAGCTCGCCGCATTCTGAAATTCCGCCAGAGCTGCCTTGTGCTGCAGCTCTTTCTGCGGCAGATAAATCTTCTTTTGAGCCACAAACTCAGGGTCCGACTTGAATTCAGGCACCAATACCACGACAAAAACCGCCAAGCACAAAAGACCCACCTGAATGACCAAAGCCAGCGCCAGCGGCCCTAACTTTGAGCGAATCCGCTTCGTCGCTCCTGCGGATTCCTTTGATAGTAAACACATAGCGAAGACTCAAACTTCTCATAAAACAGTCAAATAGCAAAGCCTCAGTCGAAAATTAACCCTAAAACGGAGCGGATAAATTTAAAAAAACGAAACATCGCTTGACATCAACGCCCCGATTTCATTCTTTCGTCCATATCAACGCTTTTGGGGTAGTAGCTCAGTTGGNNATCCCGCCATTTAAAGACCGCAGTCCTCGAAAGAGAGCTGCGGTTTTTTTATGCAGAAACACAATACATCGCTTGACTTCAACACCCCGACTTCTACTTTGAGCGCTTCTTTAACACTTTTGGGGTAGTAGCTCAGTTGGTTAGAGCGCCTGCCTGTCACGCAGGAGGCCGCGGGTTCAAATCCCGTCTATCCCGCCATTTAAAGACCGCAGTTCTCGAAAGAGAGCTGCGGTTTTTTTTATGCCGACATCACTCAACTCGAAACCCTCAGCTCCCGAGATCGGGCGGAACATGAGGAGCCTACGCCTAAGGTGATTGCGAGTCGCTCAGCCTAGTTGACGTGAGGTGCAAGCGCCATAGCAGTCGCACTACAATCGCCCAGCCACTGTACACGAAACAAAGCGTGCCTGCGCAAGATTTCGCCCGCAGCTAAAGATGCGCCCGCCCTGCTCGTGTTCCGAAATGGCGACACCGCCCCTAAAAGACCTGAATCAGTTTGCCCGCAATCCGGCGAGCGCCTCCTACTTAGTCGATCAATACGGGAAGCTTCGTTTCGCAGTCAATAGAGATACTGCCCTCGCCGTTCAGAACATTCAGCAAGCGATTTCCAATAAATTCACCACGCCAGCTTCGCAACATGCGGTGGCGAGCCGGATCGGCACTCCCCGCCTCCAACACAAATGCGGTAATTTCCGCACGATTACCAATCAGCGGCGGGTCCATTTTAGCAGCAAGGCAAATGCCCTTAACCAAAGCCAACGCCAAATCAACCCGCGACTCATAACCGTCATCGGGCGCAGGCCCCTTGTGGCGACCATTCGGCAAATCAGGCAGGTCCCCGCTAATACCACGCTCGATCGCCTCCCAGATATGCCCGCGATTGCGCTGCAGGCAACGCTCAGTTAGCCCACGACTCGGCTGCAGCGCCTCGGCTGATTCCGGCGGCCGCTTCATCAATGTGATGATGGCCTCGTCAGAAAGAATGAAATTACGCGGAAGATTACGCTTACGTGCCCTGACCTCGCGCCAAGTGCCCAGCGCACGCACAATGTTACGCTGTTGATTCGTCAAGGAACCACTTCCGCGCACGCGCGGCATATCAGCCTCAGGGTCGAACTCCTCATACAGCGCCTCGTTTTCGTAGCACTTCATTTCGTCAATAATCCATTGCTTGCGACCGAGCGCCTCTGCCTTGTCCAAAATCTTGTCCATTAGGCGAGTCGAGTAGCGCACATCGTCCTCGGCGTATTGCGCCTGCTCGGGAGTCAAGGGCCGCGCCAGCCAGTTGGAACGCGTCTCAGACTTGTCCAATCGAACCCGAACCAAGGTCTTCAGCAACTCGCTGAGAGAAATCGTCGAAGAGAGGCCCACAAAGCCGGCGGAACGCTGGGTATCGAAAATGTTTCTCGGATAAGCACCACAAGCTCGCTTGAGAATAGTCAGATCCTGCTGCGCATCATGCAAAATTTTAACCGTATCCGGGTCGGCCATCAACGCGGCAAAGGGCGACCAATCCTCAATTTCCGGGGCGTCAATCAGCTCGCAATGGCCGTCGGGATAGCCGATCTGCACCAGGCCCAGCGTCGGATAATAGGTTCGGTCCCAAATAAATTCTGTGTCGATACCTACCGCACCGGCCGCTTGAGCGGCCTGCACTGCTTCTGCAAGGGCTTCTGTCGTCGTAATCATATAGCAACCAAAGTCGCTAAAACATCCCCGATTGGAAAGCAGAATCTTAACCAGCGTGCCGCAAATCTAGAATCGACACTGAAAATACCAGTCACTGAGCCTTGATGCTGCAGCAACTTTCGTTCAAACCTAACACATTCCTCTAACACGACTTCCTATCCGCAGCGACTGAATCAGCATACATGGAGACTATTCCTAGCATACGCGTTGAAAACCTAACCCGCAACTACGGGGCGATCACTGCGATCCAAAACGTCAGTTTCACTGTCCAACGCGGTGAAATCGTCGGTTTCCTCGGCCCCAACGGGGCAGGCAAGAGCACAACGATGCGAATACTTTCGGGCATTATGTCGGCCACGTCCGGCTCGGCCTGGGTCGGCGGCATTTCCGTGGCCCAAAATCCCCACGAAGTGAAACGCCGCATCGGCTACATGCCGGAAAACAACCCGCTGCCGGATGACATGCGGGTGGTCGAATACCTCCGCTTCCGGGCCCGCCTAAAGGGAGTCCCCGGCCGCAAGCTCCGCGCCACCGTTGAGGAGGTAATGGAAACCTGCGATCTCGCCCGCACAGCGCGGCGAAAAATCATCGGCACCCTCTCCAAAGGCTTTCGCCAGCGCGTGGGCATCGCCGACGCGCTACTCGGCAATCCTGAGGTCATTATTATGGATGAGCCGACCATCGGCCTCGACCCCCACCAGATCCAGGGCATTCGCAAATTGATCAACAACCTGCGCGGACGCCTCACGGTTGTCTTGTCCAGCCACATTCTGCCAGAAATCGAGCGCTCCTGCGACCGCGTCATCATCATCAACCGCGGACGGGTCGTCGCCAGCGGCACCAGCAGCAGCCTGCGCGAGGAATTCCTGCCGGGCAATCGATTCGAACTGGAGATCGAAGGCAGCCAAGACCGCGTCGCCGAGCTATTAAAAGCAAAAGGCATCGAAGTCGAAATCCTGGAAGCACAGGAGCGCGAAGGAAAGATTCTCAACCTCTCACTGCGCACCGAAGGCAATGACGACTTAGGACCGCAACTGATCGCCGCATTCAGCGAATCGACCGACTGCACCCTTCGCAGCCTCGCCCCCCGCGTCCCCAACCTGGAGGAAATCTTCCTCGCCGCGACCAAGCGCTCGTGGGAAGAAACCATCGAGAGCCCCAAACCGAAGCAACCCGCCAAGCCCGAGTAATTCAGGCACGTTACAATGCGCAACTTTTTCATCCTGCTTAAACACGAGCTTCGCATGCTCCTGATCAGCCCGCCGACCTACATCGCTGCGGTTTTATTCCTGGGCCTGATGGGCTTTCTCTATTGGGCGATTCTACGCGGCATGGTTAACACCTCTGAAGACACGTTACCGATCGTGCAGTTTCTCCGCATCTTCTGGATCCCGGTTTTCTTCGTCGTCCCCCTACTGACGATGCGCAGCATCGCGGGAGAGCGCAGCACCGGCACTTTGGATACATTAATGACCACGCCCACCTCCCGAATGGCAGTCATCCTCAGCAAATTTTCCGGCGCGTATATTTTTTACATGCTTTTGTGGCTCGCCACACTCGGATTCCCATGGATCACGGCAAAATTTTTCCCGAGTGCTGCGCTAACCGGCGGCCTGATGGAGCCCGCGCCCATCATCGGCGGCTTTGCCTTCCTCGCCATCAGCGGCATTCTCTTCATCTCCATCGGCATCTTCGCCAGCAGCATCACGCGCAGCCAACTCGTCGCTGGGATGCTTAGCTTCACCACGCTATTTGTGGTGATCATCGGCGGACAGCAATTGGGCAACATCTCGCACAGTGGAGCCGATCTCAACGGATGGATCGATGGAGTCGTCAACTATTTGCAGATTTTCGAGCATCTGGACGACTTTTCACGCGGCATTATTGATACGCGTCCCTTCTTTTACTACACCAGCACAGGAGGCTTACTCCTGGGACTGTCCACCCTCGTGATCGAAGCGAAAGCCTGATGAAACCAAGCCGCTTTACTGAATTCCGCTTTGCCCGACGTTTCCGCACCGCCAACCGCACGGTGCAGATCCTGCTGAGCCTGAGCCTCATTTTCGCCCTCAATTTCCTCTCGTCCAAATACTTTAAGCGTATCGACCTGACTGAATCCGGGACCTACACGCTGGCGCCGGAATCGAAAGCGTACATCCGCGAACTCAAAGAGCCGGTCGAGATCATCGTCACCATCCCCAATGACCCTGAATCGCCGGAACTTGAACAGATCCACCACGACCTCAACAAACTGCTGCGCGAATACGAGTTCGCCGCCACGCGCGACGGCACATCGTATATTAATGTCGAATTCGTCGACATCTACCGCCAGCGCAAGCGAGCCCAAGAGCTAGCCAACACCTACAAGCTCACCCAGGAAAATATTATCCTGGTCGCCTCAGGCGAGCGCACCCGTGAAATTCGCCAAGCCGACCTCTACGAAGTCCAAGAGGGGCAAATCCGAGGTTTTCGCGGCGAAAAAGCCTTCACCTCCGCGATCCTGGATGTCTCGACCGAAAAGACACAAAAAATCTACTTTCTAGTCGGCCACGGCGAAATGCGACTCGACGATGTCGATGCCCTTCGTGGCCTATCCCAGCTCGAGAGCTTTTTGCGTGAGCGCAATTTCGAGCTGGCCACGCTCGACCTCGCCATCGACGAACAGGTGCCCGAAGATGCCACACTGCTGGTCATCCCTTCGCCGCAAGCCAGCCTCTTGCCGGAAGAAGTCGAAAAACTGCGCCGCTACATGAGCGACCGCAACGGCCGCATGATCGCCCTGATAGACCCGGGCCGACGCCACGGCATGGATGACCTCTTTTACGATTGGGGCGTCCTCGCCGAAGACATGGCCGTCATCGACTCAGGAACCGACTTTCGCGCACAAGGCGGTGATTTAATCATCCGCCGCTTCGCCGAACACCCGATGACTGCGTTGCTCATCGAGTATCAAATCACTGCGCTCTTCGGCCAACCGCGGCCCGTGCGCATCGACCCCGCCTCCGCCAACGACGAGCGACTCCAAATCCACCAACTCATCGGCACCTCCGAGCAGAGCTGGGGAGAGCGCGACTATCGCACACAAAACCCACCGCAACTCGACCCCAACCGCGATTTGAAAGGTCCGATCAGCATCGCCACCGTATCGACCCGTAGCTCGGGCACCGAACTGGGCATCACGATCCCCGGAGGCCGCCTCGTGGTATTCGGCAACTCTGATTTCATCGCCAACAATCGCTTGCGCGCGTTTGGCAACCATACTCTGTTTATCAACGCGACGAACTGGGCCATTGATCGCATTAGCCTGCTAAACATACCCACGCGTCCACTTGAAAGCCACCAGATCGTCATGAGCGAACGCGACCTCAAGCGCGCACTGATTTACTTCGCCGCTCTGCCGCTGGCGACCGCCGCCTTTGGGCTCTTTGTCTTCCTCATTCGACGCCGTTAATTCCGATGCGATTCAAATTCACGATCCTCCTTCTCGCGCTAAACATCGTCACCTTTGGGCTCGTCCTGTTCCTCAGCAAACGAGCCGAGCACACGGACACGCAAAACGGCGGCCTGTCAGGCATGATAGGTCGTGAAGTCATCGAAGCGGACCGAATCGAGCTCAGCGGCAAAAAGCTCGAAGTCCCACGCGTGCTTGAGCGCGACGGCTCCTCATGGCGCATTACACAACCGATGCAATGGTCGGCTAATTACTTTGCGATCAACCGGATCCTCAACCAGCTGCAGTTCCTGGAAGAAGAAGCATCCTTCTCCATTGATGAAATCACACAGACCGGCCAAAGCCTCGCCGACTACGGACTCGATGATCCTTGGCTCAAACTCACGATTGGCCAGCAGAACCAATCCATCGAGCTGAGCATTGGAACACGCACTGAAATCGGCAATAATTTCTATCTACTCGGGCCCGGTGGCGAGGACGTCTTTGTTGTCAACCGTCAGGTGATCGACAGCCTGCTGATCGACCTCGGCGACCTGCGCAACCGCGAGATTTTCAACATCCCTGTATTTGAAATCGATGCCCTCAGCCTCCAGACGAAAGCCCCGGAAACGATCGGCAATGGAGACTTCAAAGTACGGCTGGCACGCACCAACAGTGGGTGGATCTTCGAAGCACCGCTTTCGGCCGTGGCTGATCCCGCACGTGTAGCCAATACAATCAGTACATTGACCGCGGCCAAAGTCGTTGAATTTAAAGAGCAGGAAACCAGCGACCCGATCTTACTCGGCCTGGAAAACCCGTCGATGCGCGTCACTCTGCATGGCAACAAACGCCGCCAAACACTGATCATCGGCAACAAGGACCCTGCCGCAACAGGCAAGCCGACCTACTTTGCGCGCCTCGAAGACAACCCCACCGTTTTCACTGTCGCGGCAGCGCCGTTCGACGAATTACGCAAGGCTCAAGATGCCCTGCGCGAGCGCAGCTTCATGAGCTTTGAGCCCGACACCCTCACCTCGATCGACCTCACTGAAGGTGAGCTGCAAATTCGCCTGCAAAAACTGGAAACCGAAATCTGGCAAGTGATCGGAAGCAACGCCGGCGCCGACATCCAGCCCCGCCATGCCGACCCCGAGGTGATCGACAAACTCAAGAATGACCTACTGACCCTGCGCGCCAGCGGCTTTGCCGTCGATTCGCCCAGCCCCACCGACCTCGATCGCCTCGGCTTCAACCAGCCACGCCGCAGCATCACCCTGACTCAAAACGGAGGCGAGGAGACGACCCTGCTACTCGCTCACCCAGAAAGCGAGAACGAGCAACTCTATGCGCGCAATAACAGAGCTGAGTACATTTACAAAGTCGACCGGCGCGCCACTCTGCGCATGCTACCACTCAATGCCGCCTACTATCGCAACCGCACCCTCGACACCCTGCCGGAAGCCGCACGTATTAGCGCCTGCAAACTCGAAAACCTGACAACCGGAGCAATTCTGTTCGAACACACACTCGGAGACAAAGAAGCCTCTTGGGAGGACGCACTCAGCGACACACCTGAAACCGAGCGCTCCGCGACCCTCGTACTGCTCCATACCATCCGCAACTTCGCCGTAAAATCGTACTTAATCGACGGATACGAAGACGCCTATCCCGTCGACAGTGAAACAACGCGCCCGTGGGTCTATCGCCTCAGCGCGGAGCTGCTCCTCCCCGGCGATGCGACCGACCGCAGCGACACCCGCACCTACGTCTTTACCGACCGCTTGTCGGGAACGATTCAAGTCGGCGGCTCCGAGCTCCACGATTCCATCTTTGAAATCCCACAACACACGCTCGACGCCCTCTACAGCTTAACAGAAACGATGCAGCTGTCGCCCGAAGCAACGGGCGCTCCCATCACACAGATCGCTCCGATCGAACCGGTCCCGGAGCCAGCCCCCACCGCCGAAGTCATCGCGCCCGTGGCTCCTTAAGTGGCGACCAAGCCGTTCGACATGAAGAACACGCGCAGAGCAAAAGGGATCACACTTTTAGAACTCTTCTTCGACCTAATCCTGCTACTACTCTTTTCGGCTCTGACCTTCGTCGCCGGCTGCTTATTAATCTACGGATACATTCCCATACCGAGCGAATGGGCCAACCGTATATTAGTCGAAAAGAGCGCCGGAGGGATTCACATTCAAGCCGATCGCTTTCGCCTCAAACTCAACGGCGAGCTACAACTGGGCGGCATCCAGGTGTATTCCGAGCGCATACACGACCCAATCGTTGAGGCTGACACCGCAGCCATTAACTATGAGCTGTGGGCAGACGGCGCTTTGCAGTTCAATGCAACCGGACTCGTAGTCTCTAACGGCACCTTACACCTACCCGCCGTATACGCGCCCGATGGCAAACGCACCCCGATCTTAGAGCGCATGGCCTTCCACCTGACGCCTAGCGAACAGCTCCTTCGGGTCGACTCCTTTGCTGCCATGCATGAAGACATTCGCCTGCGCGGCACCATCGAATGGCCGCTGGGCACCCTCAGAACGGACCCCGAGTCGTCTGACCCAATCGGGCGTTTCTACCAACTCATCGCGGCCGCACTCAAGGAAAAGGAGCGCTTCTCTCCCTTCATTCAACCCACGCTGGCCTTCGACTTACACGCGCTTGACGATGACTCCGTTCAAATCTCGACACGCCTGTCCTGCCGCGAGCTGAAACATGCCGATGCGACGGCGAAAGACTTCAGTCTCGATGCCGTAATCCAACTAAAAGACGGCACTCTCACCTCAAAGTCGCCCCTGCGATTGCGCGCTAAAGCACTGGATCTGCCACGCTTCAACGTCTCGGCCCTGTCGCTGGTGGGCCACATCGCCGAACAGGAATGGACTGGCTTACTCCGCGGCGCGTGGCCCGAGTTTGAGATCGCCGCCAATCAACTCACCGTCCACGGGATTGAGCTGGAGACGCCAAAAGTCATCATTTCACCCAAGTCCTTCCCTGAGGTTCATTTTTCCGGATCCACCAATGGGCTAAAAGGTGCCGTTGCCTGCTCAGGCACGCTCAACACTGCCAACCAAAGCGGCCGGATACATGCCCAAGGCAGTGTCGACCTCATCTCCCTGATCCCCCAAGCGACCCTCGAAAAACTACCCACCTTCCACTTCGAATCACCGCCGCATTACGACCTCTCCGTGCACCTCAACGAAGGCTTCGCGATCGACTCGGCTGAATTCAAAATCAACAACCACAATCTGACAGCCAACGGCGTCACATTTGATCACATCCTTGCCGAAGGTTCGTTCGCCAATGGTGTGGTTGAGTTGAAAGACATCTTCGCCCAGCGTGGTCAGCAATGGCTCGATGCCACATTCAGCCTAGATCACAGCACGCGCGACTACCAAGCCGCACTAATCAGCTCCGCAATCCCGAACCAATACAATGCCCTGCTGCCCAAATGGTGGACGTCGATCTTTCGCGATTTCAAATTCAGCTCCAACAGCACGGGCCGCGGTGATTTCATTATCCACGGCAATACCAAGGTCCGCGCGGCCAAGCTGTATTGGGGGCACGCCACAATGAGCAATATCAGTTATAAGGAAGTGCCGCTGGATCGCGGCGAACTGATTGTCCGCGGACGAGGACGCTATGTCGAACTGCATCAGCTCGAGGCCACCAGCGGCGAGGGCTGGGCGCGCGGCAATCTCGCCTTCACCTCACGCAAGGATGCGATCAAGGCACCCGTCTCCGTACGCTATGACTTCGAGTCCGCCATGCCGCTGGATGCAGCGCAAAAACTATTCGGAGGCAGCGTGCGAGCACTGATCAACGACTTCGAAGTCACCGAATTGCCCTACGTCACACTCAGCGGCGTGAACTTCAACAAAGCCTATCTTGAATATACAGGACGCACGCGCCTCGACCTGAAAGCCGTGGCTCAAGCGCCGGTCACGTTTAAGCGCGTCCCGCTCGACCACCTGCAATTCACCCTGCACAAACGCCAAGGCATCACGCACCTGCGCGATGTCGCGTTCGGCTATGCGAATGGCACAGGCAGCAGCGAAATCGACATCCTCACCCCGCAAAACCATGACAATGAGCTCCGCTTCAAACTGTCCTTAGACGATGCGAACCAAGCACGCGCGCTTCGCAACCTCCCCACCCTCGGCCCTGTCGAAACCGACCTCAAACACAGCAAGGCGAACCGTAAGGACCAACCCACCGAAGAAAACGGACACGTCGACCTACGCCTGCACGCGCGCGGTCCGCTCGACAACCTGTATCAGTACAATGGCTACGGCGAGCTGACGGTTTCAAACGAAAAACTCGGCGCGATCCAATTGCTCGGGCCGCTGTCTAAATTACTCCAAAAAACACCACTCAAGTTCACTTCGTTCAACCTGAACACCATGAAGGCCAAATTCGAAATCGCTCAAAACGAGTTGCGAATCAGCAGATTGCAAATCGACGGCCCGCAAACACAAATCAAAGCCAAAGGCACCATGCAACTCAAGGATCAGGCGCTGGATATGCGCGTGCGCGTCAACCTGTTTGCCAATCTGGGCAACCCAGATTCCCCACTGCGCAAGGTCACTGGTGTATTCAGCCGTCCGCTCAAGAACTTATTGGAATTCGACCTGAGCGGTACCCTTCAAAAACAAAAATTGCGCTCACTGTTCGATCCGAGGAATTTAATTCCGGGACTGTAACAGCGGCCCCGATGCGAGACGCGGCGCAGAAATCGGATTCAAACAGCCTGCGCCCCTAGTGGCTTGATTCTTCAGTAAAACTAACCAACATCCGGCGCATGGATACAACTACCGCGATACACCAACGCCGCTCGGTGAAACACTACGACCCCGACCACAAGATGACCGAGGTCGAGATCCAAGCGCTCCTCGAACTCGCTCTGCTGGCTCCCACCTCCTTTAACATGCAGAACTGGCGCTTTGTGGTGGTTAGCGACCAAGCCAAAAAAGACGCCATCCGTGCCGCGTCATGGAATCAGGCGCAAGTCAGCGAAGCCTCGATCCTGATCGTGCTGTGCGCCAATCTGCGAGCCTACGAAAAGGCCGAACGCTACTGGGTGCATGCCCCCGAGCCGGTTCGCGACATGCTAGTGCCGATGATTGAGCCGTTCTACAAAGACAAGCCGGAGCTGCAACGCGACGAAGCGATGCGCTCGATCGGCATCGCGGGCCAAACCCTGATGCTATCTGCCAAGTCGATGGGCTACGACTCCTGCCCGATGATCGGATTCGACCCACAAAAGGTTGCAGACATCATCAACCTTCCCGAACACCACATCATCGGTATGATGCT
>DOCS01000019.1:2538-3825 GCA_003503355.1 Opitutia bacterium | reverse complement strand
GGCAATGGCAGAGCATTGCCCTCCAGCTTTCTAGGTGAAGGTTTCGATCTGCATTTTTATGCCGCATCGGCGTGTGACTCTTGCTAATTGGCTGACGGTAGGTGGCGAATGTAGTTGCTCGGTTCGGTTCAGTAAATGGTCGGTGACTCCTGCACTTGCCATCTGTTTAATGCGCTGCATGGTGCCCGTGCGTCGTCAGCATTCTGCTGAAATGCGATTGCCCCACTCGATATGCCACAATCTTTACACATCATTACCGGCCCCACTGCTGTGGGTAAAACCGAGTATGCCCTTTCGTATGCTGCGAAGCACAATGCTGAGATCGTGTCTTGCGACGCCTCGTTGGTGTATCGCGGTATGGATATCGGCACTGCCAAACCTTCGCCGGATGAGCTGGATCGGGTGCCGCACCATTTGATCGATGTCAATGAGGTGGATGCGCCGTACGATGTTGTTGCCTATGTGCGTGATGCCGAGGCCGCTGTGGCGGACATTTTTGCGCGGGGCAAGTCGGTCGTGGTGACGGGCGGCAGCGGGTTTTATTTGAAGAGCTTTTTCGCTTCAGTGATTGATCTGGTCGTCGTGTCCGATGCCATTCGCGTGGAAGTTGCCGATTTATATGCCGCCAATGGGTTAGAGGGATTGGTCGCAGAGTTACGTCAACGTAGCCCGCAAGGATTGGGCAATCTGGACGTGATGAACCCTCGCCGTGTGTTGCGCGCTTTGGAACGCTGCATTGCTTCGGGGAAGTCACTGCCTGATTTGCAGGCAGAATTCGCCGCGCGGCCCGAGCCGTATAGCGACTGCGAGAAGAACTATATCTTGCTGGAGCGTGATCCGGAAAATTTAAGGCAGCGGATCGCGAGGCGTGTAGATCAGATGATGCAGTCCGGCTTGGTCGAGGAGGTGGAATGCCTGCGCGAACTCGGGATCGAGCGTAATCCCAGTGCTGCGTCTGCGATCGGGTATCGGGAAACGCTCGCTTATTTGCGCGGGGAGATCGAATTGAAGGCGTTGGTGCCTGCCATTGTGCAAAATACGAATCACTTGGTGAAGAAGCAGCGCACTTGGTTTCGTACGCAAATTCGCCGGCCCGACCAATGCGTGAATTTTTAGCGTTCAAATCTATTCAGCGCTAAGGCGAGGATTTGGAGCAATCGGGCGCTGAACTTCTGCAGCTAAGCGCAAACGCGTCGCTAGAGCTTCTCCTTTTACGTGCGGCGACCGACTTTCCTCGCCTTGGGGCAATCCCTCGGCGAGTTGTCGGGCCCAAAAAAAGCGCGGGCC
>DOCS01000019.1:2078-2458 GCA_003503355.1 Opitutia bacterium | reverse complement strand
GCCGCTTCGGTTGCTTTTTTGACAGCTTCGCCGGCTGCTTCACTTGCCTTTTCGGCGCCCAGTTGCTTGGCATTATCCAGAACGGCTTTGCCGCCCTCCTGTAGCAGGTCGCCGGCACCGGACATTGCGGGACCGATTGACTTTAATACTTCGGTGAGCACGAGGTCGATGGTTTCTGCGACGCTCTTTTTGTTGCCGTCTTCGCCCAGATTATTCAACTCGATTCGAGGTAGCGGCACATTGCTACCGGCGCCGAGCAGGCCAACGTAAACGCTGCCGTCTTCGATAATCAGTTGCTTGATGACGACTTGTTTCTGAGCGCCCGCTTCTGCTGTTTCTTCTGCTTCTGCGTCAGCTGCTGGTGTTTCCTCGGAGGGGCC
>DOCS01000019.1:198-2072 GCA_003503355.1 Opitutia bacterium | reverse complement strand
GAGAAGGCTTCGATGTTTTTCAGAAGTGCTTTGATGTTGGAGCTGGACAGCGTCTTTTCGTAGCTGATTTGAGGCTGCTGGATGTGGATCTTGTTAATAATGATCTTGTCGCTGAAGATCGAGCCGGTGTCGACCTCGACATCGATTTGGCCGAGGGCAAAGATGTATTCGCTTTTGAAGCCTTCGGGGTTGCCGACGTTGAGCCCAGTTAGGGTGCCTTTGCCGGAGAGAATCGACAGGTTGACTGCCTCGAGTAGGACCGGAGTTTGAGTCACTTGTGGACCGAATTTTTCGACGGCGGTTTTAATCCCTTTGTTGAGGACGCTTGAGCCGATGAAGTAAACCGCGGCAGCCAGTATTATTAGAAGGAGGAAGATTTTTTTTATCATATACGTTTCAGGTTAATTGATTGATTGATTGCGCGATGGAGACTAGGGCATGATTGCAATATGGCGAGCTTGAAAGCGGAAGATGCAAACAGACGAGCAGTGGATTTGGCCGACTTTGAGGCGCCGGAGGGACTCGTCGCGGTTGCGGTGTTTGATGATTTCGAAAGCGCCGGTGAGGCGGGCTTGGCGATTTTGGCGATGGGAGAGGCGTATTGGATGATTTTGCACCAAGCATGTTATGTGATATGTGTCTCGGAGGCTTGTGAGGAGCGCGTTCGTCGCGAATTAGGCGAGTTGGCTGCGTTAACGCGTTTGCGGCCGAGTGGTGCGGCGCTTGAATATGAGGAGTTTGATTTTGGCTGGGTGTCGTTCAGTCTGTTTGCCGCGATGCTGATCGGGTGTTTCATCTGGCAGGGCCGCTCCTCGATCGACGAGCTCGGGCGGACGGATGCGGTGGCGATGGTCGGGCGTGGTGAGTGGTGGCGTGCGGTGACTGCGCTGACGCTGCATGCCGATGTGGTTCATTTGGTGTCCAATCTGTTTGCGGGCGCAGGGTTTGCGTTTTTCGTCTGTCGATTTTTTAGCGCGGCGTTGGGCTGGTTGTTGATTTTGCTCAGCGGCATCGCCGGCAATGTGCTCAATGCGCACGTCTATTACCCCGCGGCGCACTATTCGATTGGCGCCTCGACTGCAGTTTTTGGCGCGTTAGGCTTGTTGACCGGAGTGGGGATTTGGGCGGCCGTTTCGGCGCCGGATCGGCGGTTGTTGCTGCCGCGTTGGTTGTTGCCGCTTTTGGGCGGGTTGACGCTTTTGGGGCTGTTCGGCGTGGGGGAAGGGAATGTGGACGTGGCGGCGCACATTAGCGGTTTCTTGTGTGGGGTGGTCCTGGGGGGGCTAGGGGCTTGCTTTCAGCGTGCATGCATCCCGCTGCAGTGCGTGCGTTTCGTGTTGGGGGGCGTATCAGTGGCGATCATCGCCATGGCGTGGCGCATAGCGGTTGCTTCGTGATCCGCGCGGCAAATAGCTTTACCTCAGGCGGCAGGTGAGTTAGCTGTGTGGTATGAGTGAAACAGGTCTGAGTAGACTCGAAGTCGGCCGTCAGGCCATGCAAGCGGAGGCTGCAGCCATACAGATTGCGGCGCAGCGCTTGGATGGTGCCTTTGAGCGGGCTTTAGACGTGATTTTAAATGCCAACAGTAAGTTGGTTATTTGTGGCATCGGCAAGTCTGGGCATATCGGCACGAAACTAGCGGCGACCTTGTCCAGTTGTGGGATCCCTTCGGTGTTTCTGCACGCAGCGGAGGCGATGCACGGCGATCTCGGCGTCTATCAAGCGGGCGATCCGACGATTGTGCTGTCGAAGAGTGGCAGCACGTCTGAGGTGCTGCGTCTCATGCCGATGTTCAAAAAGTTCGCGTCGCCGGTCATCGCTATCGTGGGCAACATGGAATCGCCCATCGCGGCAGCAGCTGATGTGGTTCTAGA
>DOCS01000019.1:0-137 GCA_003503355.1 Opitutia bacterium | reverse complement strand
TATCATCCTGGCGGACAGCTCGGTCGGAATCTGTTGATGACAGTTGGGGATGTGATGCATGCGGCGGACCGTGTGGCTAGTTCGCAGGCCGACGCGACCTTGCGCGAGGTGGTGATTCAAATGACGCGCTTCCCACT
>DOCS01000122.1 GCA_003503355.1 Opitutia bacterium | reverse complement strand
GCGGGCCGTTTTGTGCCGGGGCTCAAGCTGGCCAAGCACCACGGCACCAAGCGCGCCAAGGAGCCGGTGGTGCTCGAAGAGGTCGACATCGTGATTACCTCCTACGGCACCCTGCGCCAGGATGTCGAGATGCTGTCGACCATGGATTGGTCTGTGGTGATCGGCGATGAGGCCCAACACATCAAGAACCGCCGCTCGCAAAATGCCAAGTCGCTCACCCGCCTGCACTGCAAGGGACGTTTTCTGCTGACCGGTACGCCGGTGGAGAACTCGCTCGACGACCTGCTGTCGCTGTTCTCGTTCCTCATGCCCGGCTATTTGACCAAGGCTGCTGGCAAGCTCTCGCAGGAAGACCGCGCGTGGCACTCGCAGCGCCAGTCGCAACGGGCTGCGGCGTATATTTTACGCCGCACCAAGAAGGAAGTGGCGCCCGAGCTGCCCGACAAAATCGAGAAGACCTTCTTTTGCGAACTCGGTGCCAAGCAAACGCGTTTCTACCAAGACACCCTCGAAAAGACGCGGCGCGAAATTTTCAATATGGAAATGGCCGGCGCCAATGCCGGGCGCGTGCAGTTTGCCGCCTTCACCGAGCTGCTGCGCTTGCGCCAGGCCTGTGTCGATCCGCGTATTATTGACGACCAATATCCCGCTGCCGATTCCGCCAAACTTGCGGCCTTCGACGAAGTACTGGATGAGTGTATCGACGCCGGTAGCCGTATCCTGGTGTTTTCATCGTTTGTCACCGCACTGAAATTGCTCGCGCAACACCTGACCGCTAAAGGCCACACCTTCTGCTACCTCGATGGCAAGACCAATAACCGGCTAGCGATGTGCGATACCTTTAATGAGGACGAGAGCATTCCCGTGTTTTTGATCTCGCTCAAAGCCGGGGGCACCGGTCTCAATCTCACCGGAGCCGATACCGTGGTGCACTACGACCCCTGGTGGAATCCCGCTGCTGAAGCGCAGGCGACCGACCGCGCGCACCGCATCGGCCAGAAGAAAGTAGTGACCAGTATCAAGCTGATCGCTGCCAACACAGTCGAAGAAAAAGTGCTCGAGCTGCAGGCCAAGAAAGCCGAAATCCTTAAAGAACTGTTTAACGAGAGTGAGGCCGCCAACGCCAAAGTCAGCCTCGACGACATCAAAAGTCTGCTGGATTGATTGGTGGCGCTGTTTTCGTGAATGCGGTTTTGGGGACCGCGTATGGTCAGCGCACTCCGCATTCCACTGGCTCTCGCCAGCGTTCAACAGGGACGCCAGGCAGTGCCGATTTGAGCGGATAGGCTGCCATTCGTAGGGCTCGAGCTGGCTCGACGCCGCAACTGTCTAGCGTGAGGTGCATTTCTGCGGGTGCGGCACTCCGCAAGCAGGAGGGCCCTGCGGCCTATTAGAAGTCGCAAGGCTGGGCGGTTTTTGGGGAGGCGGTTTTTGGGGACAGGCTGCTTCGCGACTTTCGGGTGCCGAGCATTTTAAGTGACCTTCCTGCCTGTGAAATTTGGGTGTTTGTTCAGGACTGCTTTTTATCAATATTCCACGCAGATAGAGAAATGGCGATGAGCCAGACTGGCTATTGGCGGTGCCGCGAGCGCTAATAGCCGCATTGGCTGCTGAGAGCATTTTGCCTCATAGTCATGTCGTTTTTTTGCAGTCGAGCCAAAGCGAAGAGAGGCTTGATCTAATTGTATTTTTGCTATGCTATGCGTGTATAGTATTTTGCTTATGATCAGGCAGGTTATCGTGGCTGGTCACCTTGCCAGTAATTACCCCCGTCAGCCCCTATGAGTAACAAAGCCCTGTCCTTTAAGCGCCCGGAAGCAAATCTCTCCTCACTCGAACTGCTCGCCGCAGAATTCTCAAATACGGATGCGGCCATTGCGGAGATTGCCCGTCTCTCTGCGGTTCAAACGCTGCCCCGAGGCGCGATTCACATGATTAGCGATATTCACGGTGAAGATAAAAAGCTGCGTCACGTGATCAATAATGCGTCTGGGACCCTGCGCCCGATTGTGGAACACATGTTCGGCGACACCATGGATCGTGAGACGCTCAAGGAATTTTTAACCATCACGTTCTATCCTGCCGAGGTCACCGAGCAATTGGAGCAAACGTTGACCGACCCTTTGGAGTTGAAGGCCTACGCGCGTAAGATTTTGAATCCGCAGTTCGAGTTGCTGCGGCACCTGATGGCGAACTACAGCCTGAAACTCGCGACTGAGCTACTGCCTGTGGACTTTAAGAACTTGCTTTGGGAAATCCTGCATGCGCCTACACGCGAGCACGGCAATGAGTTTGTGGAAGCCATTATCGACGAACTACAACGTCAGGGACGGCTGCTGCACCTGATACATATTGTCGGTCGATTGATTCGTAATCTTGCGGTGGATGAACTGATCATCGGCGGCGACTGCTGGGACCGTGGGCCGCGAGGTGACCGGGTGGTGGATTATCTTCGCTTGCAACCGAATGTCTCTTTCATTTGGGGCAATCACGATGCGCTTTGGATCGGCGCTGCGCTTGGTAATGACGCACTGATTTGCACTGCCTTGCGTGTCTCCCTGCGCTATCGTCGTATCAGCCAACTGGATGAAGGCTACAGCATCCCCATGACCCCTCTGGAGCATCTGGCGCGCGAAGTCTATGCAAATGATCCGGCGGAGTTTTTTATGCCCAAAGGCAGCGGGATGCGTCCCAAGGAGCTGGTCGCGCGGATGCAAAAGGCGATCGCGGTAATGCAATTCAAATTGGAGGGGCAATTGATTGAGCGTAACCCGCAGTGGCAGCTGGACCATCGCCGCCTTATGCATCGCATCGATCTAGACAATGGTACGATCGAGATCGATGGCGTGGTTTACGAGCTACGCGACAAACGTCTGCCCACCGTCGACCCGGAGCATCCATACACCTTGACCACCGAGGAGCAGGACTGTCTCGATCGTTTAAAGGGTTCCTTTCTGAGCAGTCAAAAAATGAGAGAGCAGGTGAGGTATATGGTCGGGCATGGTTCGATGTATCTGCAGCGCGGGGATTGTCTCATTTTTCATGGCTGCGTGCCCGTCGATACGGAAGGCAAGTTCCTTGATTTGGAAATCGACGGTCAAGCCTTGTCAGGCAAAGCCTTGTTCGAAGAGATCGAAGTGGTTGTCCGCAGAGCGCTGGAGCAGCGAAAAACGCCCGACCTTGATTTTCTGTGGTATCTCTGGTGTGGCCCGCTGTCACCGCTATTTGGTAAAGACCGAATCGCCACATTGGAGCGAGATCTGATCGCAGATAAAACACCGCATCGCGAAAACAAAGACCCTTATTTTGATTTGATCCACGAAGCGGGCTTTTGCAGTCAAGTGCTTGAAGCATTCGGTGCGGATCCGGAACAAGGGCTGATTGTCAATGGGCATGTCCCGGTGAAACTCAAGCAGGGGGAATCGCCTATTAAACGCAGCGGCAAGGCGATTACGATCGATGGTGCCTTTTCAGAGGCGTATGGCGACCACGGCTATACGCTGGTGCTCGAACCTGGCAGGATTGTCCTCGCCGAACATCATCATTTTGAATCCATGGAGTCGGCGATCAAGGACGGAGTCGATATCGTCCCTAAGACTCAAGAGATACGGGTATTCGATACCCCGCAGCAAACGAAAGACACCGAGCGCGGCCAGCGCATAAAGTACCGGATGATGGAACTGAATCGGCTGATCGAAGCCTACAGGAGCAATCGTCTGCACGAGCAGTAGGCGGGCGGTTGTCGGTTTAGCCTAGCGTCATAGTCAGAGAGGATAGCGCGGGCTTTGATGCGCAAAGCCGGTCCGGTATATGGTTCGCGCGACGTGGCCCGCTGTGCGCTTACCGATTGCCTTCACCTGTCAGGTGTTTGAAATTTTCGGGTATCAGTAGGGACTGGCAGTTGGCGTTTTCGGACAGGAGCAAAGCGTTATAAACCTGAATGACCTGTTCTTGGAGAGACTCCACTTGGTTGTGGTTCCGGGTGCTTTCGCGTTCGATCGCAATAAAGCCGGTCAAGGTGTTGTCCGCGTCTCGGATCGGGTTGAGCGCGGTGGTGACCCAGTAGGTGGTGCCGTCTTTGTGGTAATTTAAAATGTCGGCCTGGATATGTTGGCCATGGATGACCGCTTCGCTCAGTGCGCGGGCGGTGGCGAGGTCGGTCTTTTTACCTTGCAGGATGTGTCCCGGCTTGCAGCCAAGTATTTCTTGCAGCTTGCGGCCGCAGAGCGCTTCGAATGCTGGATTCACCCAGCTAACGAATCCATGCGCATCTGTCATTAGCACCGGGTCGGAGAGCTGCTGCGCGATTTCTTTAAAGCCGTCTTTTTTATTAAGTGATTTCATAGCGGTAGGGGTGAATCTTCTATAATAATTCGATCAAACCCAAGGGATTGCAAACGAGTGGGTGATTATTTGAAGATTGGATGGCTGGCTTCGCGCTGTGTTGGTTTCGGCGATGGCCCATCGCTCTGCTCCTTGCCCGAGTGGTCACGCCTCGATCGCTGTTCACACTTGATCTTGCAGCGCTTTTCGCTGAATTTAAGGTCACCCTTATGCAATACGATGTAGACGACGCCCCTTTGATTCTGACTGCCGCTGAAGCCCGTGTATTGGGCTGCCTAATGGAAAAAGCGGTGACGACGCCCGATGCCTATCCGTTGTCGTTTAACGGCTTGATAACCGCCTGTAACCAGAAGACCAATCGCAATCCTGTGGTGGATTATGATGACGATCTTGTAGCCGAAGCGGTCGAAGGCTTGCGTGGCAAGCATCTGCTGTACCGTGTCGATGGGGGCGGCTCTCGGGTGCAAAAGTACAAGCATCGCATCGACGAACGCCTTGGGATTTTACCCGCTAGCCAGGCCTTGCTCACCGTGTTGTTGCTACGCGGCGCGCAGACACCCGGGGAGCTGCGCACCCGCAGCGAGCGCATGCACTCCTTTGTCGATACAGAGGCGGTGGAAGCTGAGGTTGCAGAGACCTCTGCAGATATATCGATTCCGTTGTGGCGTCGTTTGCCGCAAGCAGCTGGTCAAAAGGAGGCCCGTTACATGCACTTGTTGTTTGGTGAAGACTTTATCGAAGAGAGCCCCGCACCGGTGTGTGTGGCGTCCGAGCCCGCCGTCGCCGCGGTGCAACAGCGCAACGAACGCATCGATGAATTAGAAACCCGCGTCGACCAATTGGAATCCCAACTCGCTACGCTGCAGGCGACCTTCGCTGAGTTTCGCAAACAGTTCGATTAAGCGCCTTGGAGCTAGCCACCTAGCGTCACCTGTTGACGTGTCATCGGTACAGGAGGGCGGACACTCTTGTCCGCCTGCAATGAACGACTTGCCAGTTTTCGTAACTTTTAGGGACAGGCTCTAAATTAAGTATGAGATTGGATCGGGATTTTAGGGCCTCCTTGCCGAGCGCTGCGCGCTAAAGGGGAGCAAACGCTCGATTCTGTGCGGCATCGAGCGAGCTCGAGCCCTACGAGGTTTATGGGGAAGTACATACCAAACGATTAGGGGCCGACACTAAAACGGGGTGCTGGTTTGAGCCGGCGCGGCTTGGTGCGCTTGATCTGTACAGGTAACTGTTCATGAAGATGCATTCGTTTTCAGAGTGTCATGTCGTTCATGATTTCGGTGGCTTCGAGTAGGAACTCGGGCCACGCCTCTGGTTTGATGGTTTTATTGGCGCGGTACACAATCAACCAGTGCTGCTGGCCGTCGATGCTCCAATGCTTGTCGACTTGCGCTTCTAATCGTCGAATCGTGTCCGCATTGAACAGAGTGCGCACGGCAGCTTCGTCTGGACCACTCAGGTGATAGGCCTTTGAGAAGGCGGGCTCACTTTCAAAATCGATATCGTCAAAGCCAAACAGATCGGCGACCTTGTGAAAGAAATGCTCGGGCTTGCAGCTGAACTCAGGCAGGTGCGCGGTGGGGATTTGAAATGCCGCCACTGTCTGGCGATGGGTGCTGCTGTGCTTGCCGCTGCCGACCGTGAAGCGATAGTCAAACAACATTCCCGTCGCATCTGCCATCGGGCCGGAAATGCGGTTGCGGATTTGTCGCGAGCGCCCGCGGCTGAAAAGTTTCATAGTGCTAAAGCCGAAGGCATCCGGATCGCTCTTCTCGGCGGTGAATTGCATCCCCAAGTTATTCGCAATCTGGAGTAGGGCAGCGCAGCGCTTCTTTTGTTTAAGGTGCGAGAGCG
>DOCS01000069.1:4386-6196 GCA_003503355.1 Opitutia bacterium | reverse complement strand
AAGTGGATTTCATTGGGCTGGGGGAACAGGCCGTCTTTCGGGTCCATTACAATGGCCATGATTTCGTTGGAAATCTTGCCTTGTAATAGTTCGATCAGCGAGCCGATCTTGCCCTGGCAAAGCGCCTTGATCGCGGCCCATTTTTCGGCGGGGAGGGCGTCGATATTAATTGTTAGTTCATACAGCTCTGAGCCGTAGACCAGCGCGGTGACCTGTTGGGGCTGAATCTTGAGGTCGACGACCGCGCTGTGGCGAATGTAACTGCGCCCGCGTGGTAGACGGTGTTCATAGTCGCTGTAGGCTTCAAGGTGTTTACACCATGCCTTGCCCCAAAAGCTCTTGGCGATTAGGCCGCGGCTGCTGGCGGCTTCGACCGGATCGACCTGCTCGCCCGATTCCTGCAGGGATTTGATTTTTCGCAGTGCCCGCTGCTTAAGCTCAGCTACCGAAATATATTCGTAGTCACTAAAGTCGTCCCAGCTCATGAGTGGCTTCTGGTTTGTGGTAGATCGAGGCGGATGAGTTCTAACAATTCGTCGTTGCTCAGTTCGGTCAACGATTTCTCCGCGCCTCCGGTCAGTATTTGGTCGGAGGTCGCTTGTTTCTGAGCAATCAGTCGATCGATTTTTTCTTCGAGGGTGCCGCTGGTGATGAATTTATGCACTAGCACGTTGCGTTGCTGGCCGATGCGGAAGGCGCGGTCGGTAGCCTGGTTTTCGATCGCGGGGTTCCACCAGCGGTCAAAGTGAACCACGTGCGAGGCGGCAGTCAGGTTGAGCCCCGTGCCGCCCGCCTTGATCGACAGCACGAAGAACGGCGGGCCGTCCTCGCGCTGGAAGGCTTCCACCATCTGCTGGCGCTGTTTGATCGGGGTGCCGCCATGTAAGACGAGCCCACTGCGCCCGAAGATTGCAGCTAGGCACTCGGCCAGCGGATCCGTCATTTCGCGGAATTGGGTGAAGATTAGCAGCTTTTCGCCGCGTGACTCGATCTGGGTGCAGAGCTCTTCGAGGCGCTGAAATTTGGCGCTGTGCGTGGGGATGTATTGGCCGCTGCCCGTCAGTTGGTCGGGGTGGTTGCAGATTTGCTTGAAGCGCATCAGGTAGCTCAATACCAGGCCTTTGCGCTGAATGCCTTCGGCACTGTCGAGTTCTTCTTTGAGTGTTTGGGCGGTTTGTTGGTAAAGCTTGGCTTGTTCGGCGCTGAGTCCGCAAAAGACCTTCATTTCGGTCTTGTTTGGAAGGTCACTGATGATTGACTTGTCGGTCTTGAGGCGGCGTAGGATATAGGGGCTAACGAGGCGGCGCAGCGGCGCGTAATGGTCGCGGTCGGCGCTGCGCAGCGCTTTGGTGAATTGCGCGAATTGATTGGAGTTGCCCAGCAGACCGGGGTTGATGAAGTCGAACAGCGACCACAGATCGGCGAGGGTGTTTTCGATCGGGGTGCCGGTGAGCGCAATGCGCGCGTGAGCCTGCAGGGCGCGCACGGCTTTGCTTTGGCGCGTGCTGTGGTTTTTGATCGCTTGCGCTTCGTCGAGCACCACCCAGTTCCATTTTGTTTGGGCGGGCCATTCGAGGCGGGTGAGCATGCCGTAGGTGGTGATCACTAGGTCGGCGCTGGCGAGTCGTTCGGGGTCGGGCGCATTGAGTGCCGCTTTCGGGCATTCCGATGGGTGTGCGATCCACAGGCGCAGCGACGGCGCAAATTTTTCGGCCTCGCGCTTCCAGTTGCCGATCAGTGATGCGGGCACCACTAGCAATGCCGGAGCGCTGTCGGGGGCGTGTTCCTGTTGGCGCAGCAACGCGGCTAG
>DOCS01000069.1:3594-4370 GCA_003503355.1 Opitutia bacterium | reverse complement strand
CCGGTTTGGGTGCAAAACCACAGCCAGTTCAGTCCTTCGGCTTGGTAGGGGCGCAGGGTCGCCTGCAGTGTGTCGGGCGCAGCCAGTTGCTCGGGGGCTTTGAGTTGGGCGAGCAAGTCGCCCAGCCATTCGCCTGGTTCGGCAAAGGCCCAGTCGTGGTGCGTTTCCACTTCCGCTGTCGATTGTAGGTCGGTTGGGGCGCCTGCCAGTAGGCGCATGCCTTCGGCAAACGAGATGTCGCCGTGCGCTTCGACCGCGCGCCAGTGATCGAGCGCTTGCTGTAGTTTGTCGCGGTCGACCTCGACCCATTGTCCGCGCAGTAAGATTAGCCCGTCGTCGCCTGCCAGCAGTGCTTCAATCTCTGTGGGCGTGAGGGCGTGTCCGTCCACCACGACGCTGAGTTTGAAATCCAGTAATGCATGTTGGCCGACCGCGCTGCGCTGCTCCGAGCCGATCTTGGCGGCGACTTGTGGACGTCGGGTGCGCTTTTTCCACCAATCCGGCAGCCGTACCAGCAGGCCGCAGTCTTCCAGCGCGGGGACGCTTTGCAGGAATGCGTAGGCTTCGTTTGGTAGCCACACCAGCGGGTGGAAGATGTCCTGTGTCTCCACCAAATCGGCGATCAGCGCACTCTGCTTGGCTGCTGTGTTGATCGGCGACAGCAATTTGAGCAGGGCGGTTTTATTGTTGGCGCCGGCATATTCCTGCAGGGCTTTGCCGAGCGGCAGTTGTTGCAGGCGGCCGCTCTTCGATAACCCTGAGGCGTACGATGCCAT
>DOCS01000069.1:0-3538 GCA_003503355.1 Opitutia bacterium | reverse complement strand
GGTTTCTAGGAAGCCATTGAGGTCGGGTTGGCTTTTCAGTTGCTCACGCGTCCAATCAGTCAGCCGTCCCCACAGGGCGCGCAGTACGTCGAGCGTGAGATATTCGGCGCCGCGCATCGGCGGGGCATTGAGGATCCATACGGATAATTCTGCGGCCGCGGGCGGTGCGATTTGCAGAGCGGCTTCGTTCTCGGTCGGGGTGTGGCACAGTGCGCGCAGAAACGGCTCGGTAAATCCCTTCCAGTACTCTACGGACGCATCGGTCTCGGCGGGAAGTTTGTGCCCGGCGATGCGGACTAGGCCCGCGGATTCGGAGTCGCGAAAGGCTGCCAGCGCGGTCTGCGTGGTGCCGCGGCAAATGACGACGCCGTGCGGTGTGAGTTCAAGCTGGCTGTGCATCGGTGTGTTCAAATATGGCAACAAAGCGGCGGGCGCATGGCAAACTAAGGAGGGAACGCAGCCGCTCCTCAAGCTTGTTCGCGGGGTCTTTGCGCTTGCTTGGTGTGCCGCCGAAACGTAGAGATGAGGGATGGATAAGCTCGACGAGATTTTTGACCTTCAGAACGCCTTGAATAAACGCATTGGCGTGGACACCGACACTATGTCGGAGGAGGAAAAGACCAAATGGGTGTTGAACTACACCCGTGCGATGCAGCAGGAAATGTCCGAGCTGATCGATTCCGTACCTTGGAAGTGGTGGGCCAAATATCAAGAGTTCGACGAGCAGAATGCCAAGGTCGAGGTCGTCGACCTGTTTCACTTCCTAGTTTCCCTCGCTCAGGTGCTCGGCATGACTCCGGAAGATGTGTACGAGGCTTATACCAAGAAGAACAAGGTGAATCACAACCGTCAGGAAAGTGGCTACTCCAAGAAGGACGAAGACGATTCCCGTCATATTTAATCCAAGGAGCTTCAGGCGTTTTTGCCTGTGGTTGAACGTTCCCGCACAGACAGAAATGTCTGTGTCACTCGCTTTATGAACGAATCCCCTTTCATGGTCCTGATGTATGTCGGCATCGCAGCTTATGTGGGGCACATGTATTGGGGCGACTTGCAGGCGAGCAAATCTGGCGCGTCCGATCCGAAAGCCATGCCAGGCGCGACTGCGGCCTCGTGGGGGCTGTATGCGATCGGTATCATCGGTGCGCTGGTCATTTTGGCGGCCGAGACCGGCGGTGAGCTCGCGCTGGGGATCGCTGCCGAGCAAAGCGAGATGGTGTGGTTCTTCGTGTTTGCCAGCCTTGGCGCAGGTGTCGTGGAGGAAGTGGTGTTTCGCGGCTTTTTGGTGGTGGAGTACAAGGGCCGCGCGGCGTTGATCGCTAGTTGTGTCGGGTTTTCGCTGCTGTTCGCGCTAATTCACGGTCATTTCTGGAGCAACGAAGCGGGGCAAGCCTTTGAGTGGACCTTGACGACCAAGGCGTTTTTCACGACCGGTATTTTGTTTGCCAACTCTCTGTGGTTCTACGCGCTGCGTTTTGCTCCGTGGAACCCGAACCGCTCGTTGTTTCCCTGCATGCTGGCGCACGCCGCCAGCAACTTCGGCGTGTTCGCGGTGAAGTGGGCGCAGGGATTTATCATCTTTTAGCACGCACATATCGATTGCCTTTCACTGGGGTGCGTTGCTCTGTTGGGGCATGCCTACTTTTACCGCGATTGATTTTGAAACGGCGCAGCCGGCGCGCTCCAGTATTTGCCAGATAGGGTTGGTCCTTGTCGAAGCGGGAAAGGTGGTCGAGCAGATCAGCCTGCTGGTGCAGCCGCCGGACAATACCTACAGTTATTGGAATACCAATGTGCATGGGCTGACAGAGCTGGATACCGAAGACGCCCCGTTCTTCGATGCCGTGTGGCCGCAGATCCGCCCATATATCGAAGGCCGTACGCTAGTCGCGCACAACGGCGCCTTTGATTTTTCCTGCCTGCGCAAGACCTTGGAGTTTTACGGCATGGATGAGCCGAGCTACGAGCCGCAGTGCACCTACAAGCTTTACAAGAAGAAGCTCAATGTGTTGTGCGAGGAGCACGACATTCCGTTGAATCACCACGATGCGCTGTCGGATGCGCGCGCTTGCGCAGAGCTGTATTTGCGCCACCTGCGTGGCTAGCGATGGTGGGCGGTTTGACCGGCGTCGCCGCGATCTGCAGGCGCCAGCCGTTGGCTCTGTGTGAATGCGCTAGTGGCTGCGGGTTTTACTCCTTGGGGCGTGTATACCAAAATCCGCAGAGTTTGCGCGAGCGCACCGCAATCGGTACAAGTGTCATCAGCGCCACCCAGGCGAGGATTTTCGGTCCTGAATACCATTGCAGTTTGCGTGCGGAAGTTTGCACGGGTGCAGTGGTGATGATTTCAAAGGCTTGCCCATGTGCGCGCCCCCACTTGCGCAGCAGGCGCGAGAGTCGCACCTCTTCGCCGGCATAGAGTTTTTGATCGAAACCGCCAACAGCCTCAAAGGCTTCGCGTCGACAAAACAGAAAGCTGCCTGCGGCGGTTCGCGTGGCTTTCGAGATGCGCTCCCACACTGTGATGCCGAGCTTGCCGACCGCACTGATTTCTCCTTCAAATTCAAGGAGTGATCCGCCGCCGACGACGTGATCGCTCTCAAGTAGGCGAAGGGCGGTGGTGAGCAACTCAACCGAGATACGTGTGTCGGCGTCGACGTAAATCAAATAGCGTCCGCGACTGACCCGTGTGCCTGAATTGCGGGCGCGAGCGATTTGATTGATGGGCTCGTACACCACTTGATCTGCGCCAGCGCTCAAAGCGATCTCGGCGGTCGCGTCGGTTGAGTGGTTGTCGACCACGATGCACTCGCCAGCTATGGTTTGCGCGGCCATTGCGATGCGAATGGCGTGCAGTGTGGCAGGCAGTTCATCCGCCTCATTGTAGGCGGGGATGATGATCGAATAGGCAATCTGCGCGGGCATGGGTAAATAGTTGGCGATGAAAAGATTGGACACTAGCGACGGCCTGCGGCGCGCGCTGGAAGGGGCGCGGCGTTGCTCATCGCGGTATTGACGATCACCCGATGCTGAGCGGCAACCGCCTGGTAGGCTGACTGTAGGGCGGGCCAGACTGTCGAGGCCTCGCCCCAGACGACGGTCGACATTGTGCCTGTGTCGCGCTCCACCCCCGCGGCGTCGAGTGCGTCCAGGTAGGTGTGGACGGCTTCGCGGACTTGCCCGTCGAGGGCGTAGACGGAAACTTGCACCGAGATCAGTGGATCTGTTTTAGGGAGTGGGAGCGGCGTGGATGTCATCTGTGCAGTTCAGCGTAAGGCGCGCGGTCTGTCGATGCTGCCGTTGTGGCTTTAGGCGCGTGGTGGCGAGCGGTATGCAAGGTTTTATCGAATGTTGTTCTGTGGAACATTTTCCGTGGAACATTGTAAGGGTCTATTAGTGAGGTTCTTGTCGATCGGTGGTCGTTTGCTTCGGGCGTGGAACATTTTCTGTGGAACATTTTTAATGGGATGTCGCCAGCAGTGGATCGAGTGCTGATTTGTGGCTGTGTAACCGTTGTCGCGTTTGAGGGGAGCACGAC
>DOCS01000154.1 GCA_003503355.1 Opitutia bacterium | reverse complement strand
CAGTAATTTGTCGAGCAACATTCCCGGAGCAACCGTTATCGGCGCAGGCACCCCCGGCATCGCTCTCACGTGGGCTAGCGTTTGGGAACTGCATGGCAGCTTGAACAGCTTCTGGTCCGCCTTGGATGCCGCTGGCTCCTCCAGCAGCACGCCTACTATCGGTCAGTTGGAGGCCGGGAGTTCGCCGTCATATATCGATTTCACGGTGGCGGATGGCAGCCAACTGGTCTTGAACTCCGTTGATCTGGGGATGGCCTCCGATAAGCCCGATACGTGTAACTTTACCATTACGATTGCTGAGGTAGGCGGTGCTGTGGTGGCAACGTACACGCCGCCGGCTATGGATGGCGACGGATCATCAGGTGTCATGGCTCAAACCGTGAATCTCAACTTCACGGGTGATTTCGGTGTCGATTACCGGCTGCAATTCGAGGATGTTCCGGATACCAACGGTGGTGCGATCGACAATCTGAATTTCAGTGAAATAGTCGCTGTGGACACCACGCCTCCTGTGTTTACCGCCTCGGATGCGCTGAGCCCCGCGGCAGGAAGCACCGACGTAGCGTTGATGCCCGAACTCGTGCTGACCTTCGGCGAAAGCATTGCCTTAGGTACTGGCAATATCGTGATTCGACGCTTAGGCGATGACAGCGTGGTAGATACCATGGACCTGACAGGCCGCAACGTCCTTGTCGATGGCGCGCAAGTCAAGATTACGCCCTCCACGGCGTTGGCTGAGTTGAGCGAATTCTACATTGAAATCGATGCCGGTGCTTTCGTGGACTTTTCCGGAAATTCTTTTGCGGGCATTGGCGGGGCGGGTGTCTGGTATTTTACCACAATCGAGACGCTCCGGTTACATATCGCCAAGGATGGTTCGAACCTGAATCTTTGGTGGAAAGGTACGCCCAACAAGGTTTACAATTTGCTCAGCTCAAGCGATCGGTTGATCCCGCTCGACTCGTGGGCGTCGTACGACCCCGACGGCGTCGGTGGTAACCAAGCTTTTGAGAATATCTCCTTTAGCGGCGCCATCACAACCCTTGACGCTGTTCCGGTCATCGATTCGAGTCGCTTCTTTGCCTTGGAGGAGAAACAAGCTCCAGTCCTCGTCGCTGCGCACCGAGGCGATTCCGTCAATGCGCCCGAGAACACCATCGCATCGATTACTTCCATCGCGGGCACCGCTGACCTGTCGGAAATGGACGTGCAGGTGACCTCAGACGGCGTGCTAGTCTTGATGCACGACAACACCATCGACCGCACAACCGACAGCACCGGCACCGTGGCTTCGATGACCCTCTCCACGGTTCAGGCGCTGGATGCAGGGGTATGGTTTTCGTCCGAATTTACCGGAGAGCAGGTGCCCACCATGGCGGCGGCGATCAACGCGGCGATTACCAGCGGCATTGAGCCGCTGATCGAACGCAAGAAGGGTGCTGCGGCGGATTACCACGCGGAGTTTGCGTCATTAGCTTTATCACCGAATGATTTTCGGGTTATTTCATTCGATGCGGCATTTCTTGCTGCGCTAAATGCCCACAATTCGGACTATCGACTGGGACTGCTCGGAAGTAGCGTAATTACGCAGGCGGTCATCGATCAGGCGAAAGCGGATGGTGCCGATTTTCTGAGTTGGAAACACTCAAGGGTCGACCAGTCCGTGGTGGACTTAGTCTATGCCAACGGATTGGAGTTGATGGTCTGGACAGTCAATGACGCAGGCCGAATGCAGGAGCTGATTGACTTTGGGGTCGGCGGTATCACCACCGACAATCCCACCTTGTTGCGCACGTTGCTACCTGACTCGGGTTCCAACGGCGGTTCGACCGGAAGTCGGTATTTTAGTGAAATAGTCGATGTGGACGCCACGAAAACGGTCATAGATTTTAATGGCATCAGTGGCAGCAACAACGGCGCGGTTCCGTCAAACTTCGGCAGTAATTTGTCGAGCAACATTCCTGGAGCAACCGTTATCGGCGCAGGCACCCCCGGCATCGCTCTCACTTGGGCAAGCGTGTGGGAACTGCATTTCAGCGAAAAGGCTTCCGGTCGACTCCAAGTGCCAGTCTCTTTAATCCGGTGATATTGGATCGCAAGCTAGTATGATGTGTCGGGATAGAATGCGCCACATCGATTGGAGTGGGGGCGTAATTATGCCGATTTGCAGTTGATGTATGCACCGGAGTGTAACGATTACAATTTTGGTTTGGTGCTGTCTGTTTACCCGTATCCTGTTAACCATTAATGATATGTGGATATTAAGTGCTAGGGGAGTGGTCGTGTTTTAAGCGGATTTTGATCAATGTTGAATGTAAGCGCTTGGCTTCATTCCGAATGGTCGCTCAGGAATGGGTTATTTGATCCGCAGTAGCTAAGTGCTGTATTATTTACAGGGTGAGTGGTTGGGCTTGTTTTCTAGTTGTGTAAAAAGTGCAATTACGTCGTCTGTGGGAGTGTGTTTTTGGTTTATTTTAATTTTAATTAGCTGTCCATTAGTGGTTTACGTATTGT
>DOCS01000018.1 GCA_003503355.1 Opitutia bacterium | reverse complement strand
TCGTTATTATGTCGTAGAGCCCGCTTATTGGTTTCGGGCGAAGCAGCTGCCTGCTTCGCCCGATCACAGTGTGCCGAAGGTGTGTGTTTCAATGCTCATTCGGTCGAGCGAAGAAAGCGCGCTTTAACGGAACAGCAATACGGGAATTTTGACCGTGCGAATCATCGCAGTGGTGGTGCTGCCGACGATTAGATGCCGAATGTGCGAGTGCCCATAGGCTCCCATGACGAGTAAATCGATGTGCTCTTGAGCGACTGCTTCCCCAATCACTTGGTCCGGCTCACCGTCGCGAATTTCTGCGCTGACCTCAAAACCTGCGTTGCTCAGTGTCTGCTTTGCTTCGTCGAGTGCTTTTTCGAGTTTTGCGTTGCCTTTGCCAATGCTGAGCAGGTGGCACTTCATGCCTTTGAGCAGTGGATTGGTGGCTGCGTATTCGACGGCCTTTTGCGCGCTGGCCCCGCCGTCATAAGCGAGCACGAAGCTGTTCATATTGGAGAACTCGCGGGAAGCAACCAGCACGGGGTGGTGGCAACCGCGGACGACGCGCTCGAGGTTATGGCCGATGTGGCCCGTCGCGAAGTCGGCGTGATTGCCGCGCTTGCCGATCACGACGAGATCGGCGTCGCGTTCGTAATTTTCAATCGAATCGCTGACTCGACCGTGCTTTTGCTCGGCTTGAATGTCGTTGACTCCCGCCTTGCGAAGTTGGTCCGTCGCGTCTTCGAGGATCACTTTACCATGCTTGCGAGCGATTTTCGCACGGGCCGCTTCGAGTTCGACAATTTCGGAGAGTAGGGCACTCTTCGCGCCGAAACCGATGCTGCCGCTGGTATCTGCCTTGACCGGATCTTCGTGATGCGGGTCGAGCATGTGTAGCACGTGTACGGAGGCGGACATTTTTGCCGCAGCCCATGCTGTATGGTTGTAAACGCTGGTGGCGTAGATGGAGCCGTCAGTGCAAGCGAGTATGTTGGGCATAGGATTCAGAATTAAGAATTAGGATTTAAGAATTAGGAATCTGACTTTAATGACCGCCAGCCTCATCCATTGCACCGGGTTTATCGTGAGTGGCAATTTTGAGCACGAGTGTCTTGCTGGCTTCGTTCATCCCGACAATCTCTACTTCTGTGCCTTCACGGCGGAATTTCAAGACAACTCGATCTAAGGCCCCGACAGCCGAGAGATCCCAGAAGTGTGCGTGGGTCACGTCGATCGTCACTGTATCCAGCACTTCGCGGAAGTCAAAGGCCTCGGCAAAGCGGTCTGCTGAGACGAAGAATAGCTGACCTGAGACCGTATAGGTGCGGCCTTTGTGGGAGACATCCAGTGCGGAAGAAATCTTGAGCAGTCGAGAGACTTTGTATGCGAAGAACAGGGCACTCAGTACCACGCCAATGCCGACACCGATCGCCAGATTGTGCGTGAAGACCACCGCGACCACCGTGGCAATCATCACGATACTGGAGGTGCGATGGTTGTCGCGTAGGCCTTTAATTGATGACCAGTTAAAGGTGCCGAAAGAGACCATCAACATCACAGCAACCAGCGCGGCGATTGGGATTTGATTCACCAAGTCGTCCAGTACGAGGATCAGAATCAGCAACACCACGCCCGAAGCCGCGGTGGAGAGGCGCCCGCGTCCGCCAGATTTTACGTTAATCACAGATTGTCCGATCATGGCACAGCCCGCCATGCCGCCGAACATGCCCGCCACGAGATTTGAAATGCCTTGCCCCTTACATTCGCGGTTTTTGTCACTTTCAGTATCCGTAAAATCATCCAAGATGCCTGCAGTCATGAGTGACTCCAGCAGTCCGACCACTGTCAGTGGGATCGCGTAAGGCAGAATGATCATGAATGTCTCCCAGCTCAAAGGCACATCTGGAAAAAATAAATTAGGCAAAGAGCTCGGGAGTTGGCCCATCTCGCCAACCGTCTTGAGGCTGTCGAGTCCCAGCGTGATGGCGAGTGTGGTGAGTACAATGATGCAGATCAGCGGCGACGGGACTGCTGTCGTGAAGCGGGGCAATCCGTAAATGATTATTAGACCACCACCGACCATCGCATACATGAGCCAGTCTTGTCCCTGGAACTCTTTGACTTGGGTAATGAAGTAGAGGATGGCGAGCGCATTGACAAAACCGGTAACCACCGATTTTGAAACGAAACGCATCAAATCTGCCAGTTTAAAGACCCCGCAAAGTATCTGCAGCACACCAGTGAGCAGAGTCGCCGCCAACAGATATTGCACGCCATGATTGGCGACCAGTGAGCCAATCAGAAGCGCCATCGCACCGGTCGCAGCTGAAATCATCCCAGGGCGACCGCCGACGAAGGCAATCGTGATTGCGATACAGAAGGATGCGTAGAGGGCGACTTTTGGGTCGACCCCGGCAATAATCGCAAACGCGATTGACTCGGGAATCAGTGCAAGGGCCACGACCGTGCCGGCGATTATATCGCGGCGCGGGTTGGAGAACCACTCTTGGAAATAGGAATTCTTTGTCATTGTTCGGTACGGAAATACAAACGCCAACAGGGCGATCTGCTGGCGGGATTGGAGCGCAGCAAGACAAAGAGTGTGCTGTTGATCAACCTAAATTCGGCCGTCAAAAATTAGAAAAACGCCTTCACCACTGTAGGCTGGTTTATTTGACCCACGCAAGCTTGAGTCATACAGGCAGTGAAGCTTTTGCACCTGATAACAGCCACGTCGGCTTTGCCAGTCGTGCCGCCAACGCTGCATTCGGGGTCTGTTGGAGGAGGACAGCGCTCGCTTGTGCGCAATCAATGCATCGCTAATTAGTGCGTTTCGGCATATTTGACGGCTGGATTTAGGTGGAACGTTTCAAAAACATCCATTTACTGGATGCATGCACAGCAATTGCCACTTTGGCTTCGTACTTCTTTTTGGTTTGCCTCTTTTTGTAGACGCTCCTTTGAGCGCAGCGGTTGTAGCTGGAACTGAGTCACCCGCAGCACATACAGACGCTTTAGCACAATCATCGATGGATACGTCTAGCTTGGCTGCGCCGCATCTGCCGCTGTCGAAGCGCGATTATACCTTCGGATATTGGCTAAATGGTATGCGTAAGCACCAGGACGATCGGTCGCCAGATGTGTTGTGCCTGGAGTCCGGCTACTATGGGTTCAGTCTCGATCTGGCTGACTTTGACCAAGCACGCTTCGGTACGTTCGAACCAGCGCTTGATTATACCGAGGCGCTGCAAACCGGCGCGGCGCGCCTGGAGTCATTGCAGCCGACTGAGCTCGCGATCGAACTCGAGGCGAAGGGCACTATTTTTCGTGCGGTGGCCTGCAAGGCTGGCGAGCGCAGGTTCCGCAATGGTCGCCATTTGGAGGATGCCTGGTTGTGGGAGGCGGGAAAATGGGCGCAGCATTATGAATTGCAGGGCTTGAAATTTGAGGATTCACAGGGACGTGCGCTGGCAGTCAATGGCTCCTTGAGTCTGGTCGCTTGGCCCGAATCACTGAGCCTGAAGGCAGACATTGCGCCCAGTCATTTGTACGCAGATGGCTTACACCACGGTGTGGTGAACAATGGGCTGTGTGTGATCGATCAGCCTTGGCAAATGCCGCACGAGGCGTGTCTCGAGTCGCCGGAATTGACGGTGGAATGCTGGGTCAAGATTCCTGAGCAGTTGGCGTCGTTCCAGAAGGGCTATCTATTGGCCAAAAATGGCAACGGAGCGCCAGGCCACTACCGTTTTGAGATCCTCCACGGACGAGTCTCAGCGATAATGAATTCGGGGCGTGGTGCCAATACGAGCATTTCAATCGAGCAACGTAAGCCTGCTTTTGAAGCGAATGCATGGAATCATTTAGCGCTCTCGTACGATGGCACATTTATGCGTTTTTATGTCAACGGCCACTTGGAGGGCAGCAAAGGCATTCAGCGCAGTGGTCGCATCGGCAAAGGACCATTGAGTCTGGGGCAGCGAGCGGACGGCAAGCGCGTCGTGACTGCCGCGATATTTGACCAAGTGCGTGTATGGAACCGTGCGCTGACAGCAGCCGAAGTAAAGGCGCATGCCACGCAGCCGAAGCATTTGGCGAACCGCCGCGGTTTGACATACGAAGAAACGTTCGAGGCCGACGGAAGCCTCGGGGTGGTGACCCCGGAGTGGAAGGATGTGACTTTGCGCGTGCGTTTTCAAAATGCCGAGCACGCATGGGAGACTGAAAAAAAAGTTGCTGGTGTCTGGCCAGTCGGTGAAGCGCAGCAACTCAGCTTGAACTGTAATTTGAATGCTGACTCCGCCACTAATCCAGCGCTCTCGCTCAAAGTCAGCACCGCCAAAGGCGGCAGTTATCCGGTGCACTTCGATCCCGCATACAATTGCTATGTC
>DOCS01000059.1 GCA_003503355.1 Opitutia bacterium | reverse complement strand
CTGCTGTCTCAATTGCTTGCACGCCGAGCCGAGGAGGTGGTCTGCGTCGATAACTCGCCTAAGATGGTGGAGTTCGGCAGTGCGCTGGCGAAGAAGAATGGATTTACGAATTTAAGCTACAAGTTAGGCGATATCGAGGCGGTACCTCTCAAGGATGCTGTCTTTGATTTGGCCTTGCTCAGTCAGGCCTTGCACCATGCACAGCACCCTCAGCGAGCGATTGAGGAAGCCTCACGTATTTTGAAGCCGGGCGGGCAATTGATTATTATTGATCTGTTGGAGCACCAATTTGAAAAGGCGCATGATCTTTATGCGGACGTGTGGCTGGGGTTCTCCGAAAACAAGCTCTATCAGTTCTTAAAAGAAGCGGGCTTTCGCCAGATCGAGGTCAATGTCGTCGCACAGGAAGCCGAGGCCCCGAATTTTCAGACTGTGCTGGCCAGCGGTGTGAAGGCGTAGGGGGGAGTGTTGAAAGTTGTTCGCTCGTTGAGCTTTGGGTTCCTTGGCAAGCAACTTGCAATTACCGAACGCCAGCTGGCAGTTTACGTACGCGGTCTTTGAGTCGGCGCATTGTCGCGGCGCTTTGTTCGGTGCTGAAGCGGGGGCCCAAGTCTGCGATGGCGCTGGCAAGAAAGGCGTCGATCACGACCGCATGCTTGCTGTCGCTGAGCAAGCCAATGAATTGGCTGTTTTTCGTGAAGGCGAGATCGCCGCGCGAGGAGGCAAAGTCGGCAAATAGTGCGCCGAGCGCGGGGCGGTCCATTTTCAAGAAACGCTCGCTGCTAGTCAGGCGACGAAATCCGGTGCGGCCGAAGTTGCTTTCGTCGTTTTTAATCAGGACCGCCTCCTCCCAGCGCTCGGGCTGGAGCGAGAGCTCAAAAGTCTCAAAGTTTGACGCTTTGACATAGCCCGGGGGCAGTGGAATGAAGATGAGGCGTGGGTCGGTACTTAGAAACGCGATTTGTTGAACCGGGAACTGCTTCGCGCCCAGCGTGACTTCAAGCTGCACATCAAGCACATTGTTCGGGTTTTTGTAAAAGGCGAAGGGCGTGTCTGACGTGTGGGTCACCAAGTAGGTGCCTTCGCTATCCGAAACGAGAATACTTTTGCTCTCATAGTCACGCGTTAAGGGGGCGCCGATCCGCTGCTTCTCGACCGAGGTGAATCGAATCGTTGCGCGGTTGTTTTGAAACCGGGTGAAGATTTCGCTCATGGTGCGCGGACGGCTGGCGTCCATTTCATTCTGAATGGCTTCTGAAGTCTGAGCCAGTTCGGTCACGCCTTGGCCCAGTTGAGTCAATCCCGCGCCGAGTTCCGATACATTTTCAGTCAGACGGTCGGCGTGGGCCAGGGCCTTGGTCTTTTCCACTTGGAGCGCTTGTTTTTCTTGCTGTTCTTGAGAAAGATTTTGTTCGAGGAGGGCGCGCTCTGCTTGGGCGACATCGAGTTTTCGGCTGAGTGCTTCACGCTGTTTGTCGAGGCGCTTGGCTTGTTCTTGTGCCGCCTTGAGCTCGGCTTCGCGTTGAGCCAGTTGGACCTCTCGGGCGATCAGTTCTTGTTCGGTTCGGCTCAAGCGCTCCTTGGATACGGAGCGTTCTGTTTTGATTTGACCGAGCGTCTTCGCCAGTTCGACGCGCTCCGTGTTGGCATCTTCCAGTTTGGTGCGGGTGTCTTCAAATTTATCGGCAAGCTGTTGACGGTCCGCTTCGATTTTTGCTTTTTCGGCGATCAACGTTAGCTGTTCGGTCTCGATGCTCGCTTTGGCGGTGGCGAGTTGTTCCGCCAACGCGGCTTTGGCTGCAAGTGCTTTCTGTGTTTGCTCGAGTGCAGCTTCGCGTTCGGCCAGTTTGCGAGCTTTGGCTTCAAGATCCTGGCGCGTTTCGGCGAGGTTCTCGTTCAGGTTGGAGCGCGACTGAAGTTCCGATTCCAAGGACTCTTCAAGCAGGCGGATCAGCTCGGCTTCGGCGTTCGCCGCCGACACGGTGGCATCCAGGGTTGCTTCTGGCTGTGCCTCGGGTGGATCGAAACGTGCGAGCGCCAACATACTCAAGAGCAGGAAGTCGCAAATGACGAGCATCAGGGTTTTGTTCATAAGAAGAGTCGGAAAGTGTTTAGGGTGGAAGGTCGAAATATACTGTAGGACGCTCGGTCGCTAGTGCCCGAGCTGACTGCTATACAGGATGTTACCTTCAAATTTTATTGCGCGCTGTCTTTGAGGCGAGTGTCGGCTTCGTTGGGTGCGCCTGCTTCGATAATGAGGCCGCGGCGATAAGGTCGTAAGTGCATGACTTTCAGCAGTGCGGTAAATAGGATGCCGAACAGCGTCGAGGCGTATGCTGCCATGAGGCTGGCTTCCACGATGCCGACGGCGACGAGGATCAGTGACAGCACTGTGCCTCCCAGACCTACGTACAGTCCGAAATCGAATAGATTTTCTTCGTTTTCGAGTAGCTGGATTTTGAGTGCTGCGCTGAGCTTTTGCTTGGACACTTCGCGGATTTTAATCAGGCAGAAGGAGTAGATGACGAGCTGGACAATAAAAAACAGCGCGAGGACGAGGAGTGTGACTTGGTTAAGCTCTTGCATGGCTTTGACTGGTGATTTGAGTGATTGAAGAGTGTCGGCTGCGGCAAATTCGATGCGTGGCCCAGATTCGGGTAAGGAGTCTTGAGATTGGAGGACGTCGGGCTCGAAGAATGTCCATATTGTCAGCACGACGACAAGGCTGATTAGCACATCACGCGCCATGACCATGGGATTGTTTTTGGAGACCGTGATGGTTGCTTTGCTGATGCTGCTGCGCCATGCGCTGCCCATTGCCCAGGCAAAGGCGAGGCCTGCGAGGAACAGTAGCGAGAATTTGAGGAGTAACCCCATCGAGTGGTTTGCCAGTGTGATCGAGGCGAAACTTTGCGGACGATAGGGGGCGATGGCTTCGAGCACGGTGCCCGGAAGCGAGGTGGGGCGATGAATTGGTTGCTCGGACTGGAGCAGGTAGGTGACTGCGCCGGGGCCGTGGCGCAGCGCGAGATCGAGGTCGGCGTTGGCGGTTTCCGGCTGCGTGGCTAAATAGGCATAAAGGGCCGCTGGATCGTTGGCGAAACGGAGCGCGGTGTAGAGCGCTGCGATGCGCTCGGGTTGAGCGCGGAAGAGTTCGGCCATTTGCGACCAGTCGCCGGACTTTTTTGCGATTTGAGCCAGGCTGGCCAGTGAGCGGTAATCGAGCTGACGGCCGAGCGACAGGGTGGCGATGACTAGATCTTCACAGGCATGCACGGCGGCTGGATTTCTGGCGGCGGCCAGTGTGGCTAAGTTGCCGATTTGCTGCGCGAGTCCGGGTTGGAAGTGTCCGCCTTCAATCAGCAGGGCGAGGGTGAGGATGCCGGCATCGTAGGGGGCGCCTGCGGCGTGGCTGGCTGGGTGCAGGCGGAGCAGGCCGGTTAAGTCGCGAATCTGCAGCAGTGCGGCGACGTTGCGATTGCGCGAGCTTGCGAATAGGGCGCTTAGGCTTGCACGTTCACTGCGCGGCAGTAGCTGCGGGATGACGGCAGCGCTTCTGCGCTTAGTTGCACTGAGTTGCAGGAAATCTTCGAAGTAGCGATCGGGGCCCCCCGTGATGGAAAAGTCAGGATTTTTTTCGAGTAGTTCCTGTATGCGTGCGTGCTGGGCAGCGTTTTGAACGCCAGTCGCGAGCGCGATGCGTTGGGCGGGGCCAATGTATGCCGCATTGACTGCTTCCCAGATCTTATCCTCCACGGAGGAGTCTCGCGCACCAGCGAGGGCTACGACGCTTTGATCGACTGAGCGAAGTTGTGCAGGGACGAGAAGCCCCGCGACAGCCAAGAGCACTGCGAAGGCGAGTAAAAAGGTGGTGTTTAATAAAGCGACCATATGAAAAGAGTAGCCCGATGTTGGTGGTAACAGCGAGCGTGGCAAGCGGTAGATGGCTTGATCTTTGGTTTATTTAAATTTGTCATCGGGCTGAATAAAAGGTTCACATATCGAGGCGGATAAAAGTTGCCAACAGGTGTCGGTGCGCGGTTTTCTGGTGGCATGGATGCTACAACCGTGCTTAACTATTTTGATGCCCCCAGTGTCGTTGATCACTATGCAGAGGCGGCGGAGAAACTGGGCCTGTGGCTCTCGGAAGAGAAAATCTTTACTCGTGTGTTTCAGCCAGAAGATTCGTTGCTTGAGCTTGGCTGCGGTGCGGGGCGCATTGCGATCGGGTTGCACGAGCTGGGGTATTCACATATTCTGGCGACGGATTACTCCCGTGCGATGGTTCGCAGCGCACAAGATCTGGCGAAGCGATTGGAATACCGGATTCCGATGCGGGTGTGCGATGCCACCCAACTGGAGTTTGAAGATAATATTTTCGACGGTGTGATTTTTGGCTTCAACGGATTGATGCAAATTCCGAAAGCAGCCAATCGGCAACAGGCGTTGCGTGAAATTTTGCGAGTGCTTCGTCCGGGCGGGTGGTTTGTGTTTACGTCGCATGATCGTGATCGATCGCCGCACCGCCGTTTTTGGATCGAGGAGGAGCGTCGATGGCAACAGGCCGAGCAGCAAGACGCATTGGATGATTTCGGTGATCGCGCTGAAGCCACCAGTCACGGGGCGCATTTCATGCATGTGCCTGCTTTGGGCGAACTGGAGGCGTGCTTGCTGCGTGTCGGTTTTCATATTGAGGCGACTGTGATGCGCTCCGAAATTGCGCACGAATCGCAGGCAGTGGATGATTTCTCGGATGACTGTCGGTTCTGGATCGTACAAAAGCCTGAGTTGTAGGATTATTCGCCGAAGCTGCTGCAGGTATAGCGATGTATGCGGAGGGTGTTGGACCAGTAGTCGGTTGCCAGGCCAGCCTTGAGCATGAGCTGTTTGAGAAAAGCTTCCTTTTTCGGTAACGCTTCCCACACCGCCGGAAGGAACGTGCCGTGATCGGGGCCCTCTTCGACGAGAAGGCCGTCAATTCCTGGCCGCAGCTGGCGCAGTAGGTCTTCTCGGTTGGTGAATGTAAGCGGTTCCATCGGATTGAGCACGGAGATGTGAATCGTGAGTCGATCGAGTTCGTTTGCCTGAAGGGCCTCAAAGCGTGGGTCGTTGAAGGCGGCGTCACAGGCGCGGGCGGCGACTTCCTGAGCCAACGGTTGCGTGGCCTGCATCGCGCCGATGCAACCGCGCAGTCGCGTGCCGATTTTGAGGGTGACAAAGCACGCCCGGTTGGCACGCAAGTGAGCCGGGAAGTCTTCGAGTGGCACCTGAAGGTCGGTTCCATGTCGCAGTGTATGCGCAATCGATGCGCGTGCCAGCCGCAGCAGCTGTTGCTGTTCAGTTGCGGAGTATTCGTTCTGCGCGGGGTGCGTCATTGGCATGCGGCTGAATGAAAACTCCACGCGCCATACCCGACGACCCTGTCTTTGCTACCCGCAGTGTCGCCGGAATTACGCAGATCGAGTGTGGTGGCGGATAGGTGGCGGTTGCTGGCTTCTTTGAGTAGTCCGGCGATTGCGTGTGCGCCGCAGGCTTCTTCGGGATAAATGTGGGCGTAGTCCAATTGTTCGATTTTGCTGCAGGTACGGGCATCCACAGTGCCGGCGCTGGTATAATCCAAATAGTGGCTGAGGTCCGAGCTTACCACGATTAAGGTGTTTTCATCCCACAGTAATTTCAGCACCTCGGCCACATACTCGGGTGCGATAGAGCCGACGACTAGCGGCACGATTGAAAAGTGTGTCAGCGCGATTTGCAGGAAGGGCAGGTGTACTTCGAGGCAGTGCTCTCGCGCATGGGCAGCTTCGAGGTACTGGACCTGCGGCAGGGGTTGAATGCGGTTGATGGCGGCGGTGTCCAATAGTACGTCACCGAGTGGTGTTCTGAAGGTGGTATAATGGCTCAGTGCCAGCCCTGAAAAAGCGACGTGATGGGAGGGGCCAAGCAGGACCACGCGTTCAATCGATCGTGCGCAGTCAAGCAGGCTTTGATAGGCGGAGCCGGCAATGGCGCCCGAGTAGAGGTAGCCGGCGTGGGGTGCGATAATCGCTTTGGGGCGCAATGCTGGACG
>DOCS01000237.1:447-5859 GCA_003503355.1 Opitutia bacterium | reverse complement strand
CCGTCGATGAACACCTGCTTCTGCGCGTCCATCACCGATTTAATCTTCTTGCCCATCGCACGGCGGAGAATGTCCGCGCCGCCCAGCGTGTAGCCGGCGATGATTTGCGCCGACTGCATCACTTGTTCCTGGTAGACCAGCACGCCGTACGTTTCCTCTACCAATTCTTTGAGCAATGGATGCGGGATTTGCACCGTAGACGGATCTTTTTTACCCTCAATGAATTGAGGGATGAACTGCATCGGGCCGGGGCGGTAGAGCGCGATCAACGCGATAATCTCTTCAAACGAGCTCAGGCCGATCTGACGGCACAGTTGCTGCATGCCGCCGGACTCCAACTGAAAGACCGCCGTGGTGCGACCACTGTTGAGCAGGTCGAAGGTGGCTTGGTCGTCGAGCGGGGCATCCTCGATGTTGAACTCCGGCATCGAGCGGGTGTTGCGCACATTGGTTTGCGCGTCATCAATGACGGTGAGCGTTTTGAGTCCCAAAAAGTCCATCTTCAGCAAGCCGAGGTCTTCGCTGGGACCTTTCGGGTACTGAGTCGTGAGGTCGCCTTCCTGCAGCGTGACCGGAATCAGATTGGTGATGTCTTGGTCGGCAATGATGACACCACAGGCGTGCTTGCCGGTGTTGCGGATCATCCCTTCGATCACGCGGCCTTGTTCGATGATGATCTTGGCGACGGGATTGTGGGTCAGTTCGTTCGCCAATTCCGGCGATTTCTTGACCGAGTCGTCGAGCGTGATGTTCAGCTCGTCGGGGATCATCTTGGCGATCTTGTTGGCCTCGGAAAATTCGAGGTCATTCACACGGGCGAGGTCGCGCACGATCATTTTTGCGCCGAATGTACCGAAGGTGATGATATTCGCCACCCGGTCTTTGCCGTATTTGTCGCGCACATAGTTCACCACTTGGTCGCGGCGGCGCATGCAGAAGTCGACGTCGAAGTCGGGCGGCGACACACGCTCCAAGTTGAGCATACGCTCAAACAGCAGGCCGAAGGCGAGCGGGTCGATGTCGGTGATCTTGAGCACGTAGGCGACGATACAACCGGCACCGGAACCACGGCCGGGACCGACCGGAATGTCTTGCTCGCGCGCCCAATTGATGAAGTCCCACACAATTAGGAAGTAATCGACAAAGCCCGTCCCGGTAATGATCGCCAGCTCGTATTCGAGTTGTTCGCAGTAGCGCTTGTCGTCGGCCGAGACATTGTCCCAGTCCGCACGGCAGGCGTCGTAATCGGTTTCGTAGCGTTCTTTGAGCCCTACCTTGCACAGTTCAAACAGATAGAGGCCATTTGATTTGTGCTTGATGCGCTCCGCCTCGCTCAGCTCGATCGGCTCGTGGCCATCGCGGGTGAGAATCGCATTCTTTTGCTGGACGTAGACGTCCAGTATTCGCTCAAAATTCGCATGGTCGTTGCCCGACTCGACTTCAATGGGTCGTTCGTAGACGGGGTAGTGGTCTTCGCCGAACGGCAGCTTGACTTCGCACATTTCCGCCACCGCCGAGGTGTTGGTGATCGACTCCGGCACTTCCTTGAATGCGAGCTCCATCTCTTCGCGTGACTTGAGGTAGAACTGATGCGAGTCGTAGCGCATGCGCTTCTCGTCGCGAATCTTGGCGCCGGTTTGAATGCAAAGCAGCGAGTCGTGCGGCTCCCAGTCGGTGCTGTTGACGTAGTGCACGTCGTTGGTAGCGACCACTTTAAGGTCAAATTCCTCCGCAATCTTGAGCAGCCCGGGGATGATGCGGCGCTGTTCTTCGATGCCGTGATCCATGATCTCGATAATGAAGAACTCTTTGCCGAAAATATCGACGAACTTGGCCGCCGCATCGCGGGCGTTGTCGTATTCGTCTTTAAGTAGAAATTGCGGGATCACGCCTGCCAAGCAGCCGGAAAATCCGATCAGACCTTCGCTGTACTCGGCGAGGGTCTTCATGTCGGTGCGCGGATTGCGGTAGAAGCCCTGCGTGTGCGCCTGCGAGACGATTTTACAGAGATTTTGGTAGCCAGTGAAATTGCGTGCCAGCAGGCCCATGTGGCGGGACTTTTGCTTGGCCCGCAGTTCATTGACCGTGGCGAGCTCGTGTTCGTAGATGAGGTACACCTCGCAGCCAAGCAGCGGCTTGATGCCGTGCTTTTCCGCTTGTTTGAAAAAGCTGGTGAGGCCGTACAGCACGCCGTGATCGGTGATCGACAGCGCCTTCATGCCAAGCTCTGCAGCACGCGAGCAAAGTTTGTCGGTTCGCGAGCAGCCATCCAGCAGACTGTGGTCGGTGTGGACGTGTAGGTGGACAAATTCGCGGTCTTTTTCGGGCATGGAAAGAACACAGTGGCAGCCTGCCGCGCCCTGTAAAAGTTAAAACCGACAACTTATTCACACCGCTGTGCGCGTTGCCTTTTTGACGGTATTTGCGGTGAAGCTGTAATGAATCGCGCCTTCGGTAGATGAATGCGCTTATGGCAGCTGAAGATAAATCTTTAACGAATCGCTGGGTGATTGCGCAGCGATGGTCGCATGTGCAGTTTTTGAGTGCGCGGTGTGATGCAGAAATGCTGCGACAGTCGATTCCGCCGGGGCTGGAGGTGGATCAGTTCGATGGCTCTGCGTGGCTGAGTATCGTGCCCTTTTATATGTCGCACATCCGTTTTCCAGTCACACCCGCGCTGCCGATTGTTTGCCTATGGGAGCTTAATTTGCGGACCTATGTGCGTTATCGAGGCCGTGCGGGCGTGTATTTCTTGACTTTGGATACGGATAGCAGGCTCGGCGAGTGGATTGCACGTCGTTTCTTTCATCTGCCGTATCGTTATCGAAAGATGACCGGGCAGGTGGAGTCGGAACGCTATTCGTTTGATGCGCGAGGATCGTTTGCAATGCAGTCGCAGGTGGGGCGCCCTGTCTCGGCTGATGCGTTGGATGATTGGCTGGTGGAGCGCTACCATTTGTACACCAGCGATGGAACTTCGTTGTATCGAGGCGATGTCGCTCATGCCCCGTGGCGCTTGCGGCAAGTCGATGCATTGAGCTTTGAGGATCGACTGTCGCCCCAGTTTGGCTTCCCCGCTGCGACCGATGTGCGCGCGCGCTATGCTGAGCCGATCGATGTTCGATTTAAGCCCTTTGTGAAACTACCGAAAATTTAATTATGATGAACCGAGATGAAGTAAAGGTCCTGCTACACCATCGTGAGCCCTATTTGATGGTTGATCGTGTTGATGCGCTGACGCCTGAGTCTGTGACCGGGGTAAAGGTCCATCGTGGTGATGAAGCGCATCTGGTCGGCCACTTTCCGGGAGCGCCGGTCGTTCCGGGTGCAATGTTGCAAGAGCTGTGTACACAATCCGCCGGTGTGCTCATCACCAAGTACCATTCGCCTGAGAAGAATTATGACAGCGAGCGCACTAAGGGTCACGCGCTGGGTGTGTTGAGCAAGGTGGACTATGCGAAATATCTAGGCGTCGTGAAAGTCGATCGCGAAGTTTTTGCCGTTGTCGACTTGATCGAACAGCTCGGGCCGTTGTTTAAGTTTAAGGCGCGGGTTTTGCAAGACGGTCGCTTAAAAGCCAAGCTGATGTTCAGTTTGATGAATCTCAGCGATGATCATCTGATCGAAGACAACCAAGTATAGGCGAGCACAGCGGCGGCGCGATTTCCGGCGCTTGCTGTGCTTCTATGCAGTAGCGGGGGAGTTGTTAGCGCTTGTTTTGCCACGCATCGCCTGCGAAGCGCTGGCGTTCTGCTTGGATGCGTGGGCTGTCGAATAAAGTGCGCAGGTCCTCGGTGATGCCGATGGGGATGTCGAGTTCGCGAGCGACGGCCTGTTGGAAGGCCTCGGCGAACTCGTTATAATTAAAATTTTCGGGGAGCGCGCCTCGGTCAATCGAGCCCTGGATTAGGAGGCCTTCGCGGGCACGTTTCATCGCAGCGCCGGCGATCTTGGTGCCATTCGCTTGTATCACGTCGTTGGCTGTGGGCTGGACGAAGCATTGGTCGGGGCCATCGTGGGCGGGCGGTGGTTCGTTGCAGTGGCGGGGGCACGGGGCGAGTACACTCTGGACTGACTGCGCTTTTAAAGCCTGGCGAATGCAGTTGTGGATGGTTGCGTAGAGCTCGGTGGCAGGGCCGTGTGCTGCGGGGAGATCGGTTTGGAGTGCCAGCGCGTAGGTCCAGTCGTTGCGGTGGTCGACGATGCCGCCACCGGTGAGTCGCCGGCAGAGGCGCAAGTCCTCGGGGAAGGCGGCCTGGACGTCGGCGATCCGTTGCGTGTAGCCAAAAGTGATTGCGGGCTCGGTCCATCCATAGTGCCGAAAGGCGGCGATGCCAGTGGGGAGGGTGTAGAGCAGGGACGCATCGACCGCCATGTTGGTCGCGGCATCGCCAAAGGCGTTGGGCAGTAGGATTAAAGGCACGGTTCGTGGGGCTAGTGATCGGTGGAGCGCAGTGGTTCGATGCGGGTGAGCTCTTCGAGTTGCGCTTCGAAGGTCGCGGGTTGCGTCTTCAGCTTGCTGACGATCGGTTGCAGGTTGAAGGTTAAATTGCTGGGGCGATTGGCGAAGGCTGGATCGTCGCTTTGGCAGGCAGATCGCACGCGATTCAGCGGGAGGTTGAAGTGCTTCAGAATACGCTGACCCATTTCGAAGCGACTCATAGTCTCGGCGCCGGCCCAGTGAAAAATGCCGTGCAGGTCGCGGCGTTCGGTGAGTTCTAGAAGGACCTCGGCGACATTGGAGGCGGAACAGGGTTGGCGGATCTCATCGCAAAAAAGCTTGGGAGTGTCGCCGCGGGCGATGGCCTCGAGTAGTTTTTCGTGCGGGCTGCGTTGGCCGCGCGGGCTGTTGCCCATTAAGATCGGAATGCGCAGGACGACGGGGTCTTCGGGGTTGTGCTCGAGCACCGCGCGTTCCGCCATGAGCTTGGTCTGTCCGTAAAGATTTGAGGGGTTGGGCATATCGGTCGAGCGGTAGGGTTCGGCTGAGTGACCGTCGAAGACCATGTCGGTTGATATGTGTAGAAAGCGGGCGCCGAGGTGTGTGGACAGCTGCGAGAGGTGTCGCGGCAGGGCGACATTGATTTTTTCCGCTAGCTCGGGGGCAGCGTCGACGTCGGCGGGTGAGGAGATTGCGGCGCAGTTGACGATCGCATCTGGCCACTGTTCCAGGCAAACGGCGGTGAGTTTTTCCAGCTGTTGGGCGTCGAGTTGAATGCTTTGCGCGAGGCCTCTGGCGGTGGGTGGGTGGCGATTATACAGCGCGATGACTGTATGTCCGCGGCGGATGGCGGCTTCGGCGTAGGCATGTCCGAGCAGGCCTGAGGCTCCGGTAAGTAGAATTTTCATAAGTGTGAGTTGCTGGTTTTTGTTGCAATCGGCCTTTCTCAACGCAAGTTCAAAGCCTGATTA
>DOCS01000237.1:0-391 GCA_003503355.1 Opitutia bacterium | reverse complement strand
ATGGGCTCGATCCTGCTAACATTGCTAAACTGGCTTCGAATGAGAATCCGTTTGGTCCTTCGCCACAGGCAATCGCCGCGGGTGAAGTCGCCCTGAGGAGTGCGCATCTGTATCCGGATGGCGGCTGCCATGAGTTGCGCGAAAAGATTGCCGCGCTGCGCGGTGTTTCGTCGGATTCGATATTGGTGGGCAATGGTTCGAACGAAATTATCGAGCTGCTGGGGCATGCGTTTTTGCGGCCGGGCCTGGAGGTGGTGATGGGCTCGCAGGCGTTTATCGTTTATAAATTGGTGACTAAGTTGTTTGGAGCGACGCCGGTGGAAGTGCCGATGTCGGGCTTCGGGCACGATTTGGAGGCGATGTTAGCGGCGGTGACCGAGCGCACGCGTTT
>DOCS01000128.1:2006-3551 GCA_003503355.1 Opitutia bacterium | reverse complement strand
TCCAGACCAAATCGAGCACCCTCAACTCATCAGCAAGCACAAGTCATCATTGCTCCCAAAACATATGCGCCTCTCCGAATACGACACACAGCAAGCACATCTGGGGCGACTCCTTAAAGCATCGAGAACTATGGACCTGTTTGCGAAAATCGCGCTCGCAGGGCCCTCCACCCAGAGCCCAATCGGCAGAGGCTGTTGACACAGCACAGCGCTACACCGCCTCATAAATACCCGTTAACAACTCACTCATCTCCTTGCCAGCCGGCAGGTCGTCGCCCTATGCTCTCCCTTTACTACGATCCAATCTATACCGAAGGGCTAGACCCCAGCGTCCGTTTCCCACGTGAGCGCTATCGCCTGCTGGCTGAGCGACTGCAACACCACCCAGATCTACACATAAAGCGCCCGCGCGCCGCCAGCCGTGAAGAAATCCTGCGCGCGCACCAGGCCGACTACGTCGATAACTTTCTAGCCGGCAAGCTCTCAGCCGAAAGTATGCGCCGCATCGGCCTGCGCCCCTGGACTCCCGCGATTGTCGAGCGCACCCGACGCATCACTGGCGGCAGCCTGCAGGCGCTCGAAGATGCCCTGCGTACCCGCGGCATTGCCGGCAATATGGCCGGCGGCACGCACCACGCCTATTACGATTGCGGCTCGGGTTATTGTATTTTCAACGACCTCGCGATCTGCGCCCTCACCGCCCTGCTACAGCCCACCATTCGCCGCGTACTGATTCTCGATCTCGACGTCCACCAAGGCGACGGCACCGCAGCCATCCTCGCCGGACACCCGGATCTCTTTACCTGCTCCATTCACTGCGCGAGCAACTTCCCCTTCCGCAAACAGCAAAGCGACCTCGACGTCCACTTGGCCGATGACACCGACGATCGAACCTACTTAAGTTGCCTGGACCGCACACTCGAAAAAATCCGCCCACAAGACTTCGATCTCATTCTCTACCAAGCCGGGGTCGACCCCTTAGCCGATGACGCACTCGGCAAACTCGCCCTCACACGCGAAGGGCTGAACCGTCGCAACCAGCGAGTCTTGGCTTATAACCGGCAGCATGATATCCCCATTGTCATCTTTATGGGCGGCGGCTACGCCCAGCCGATCGAGGCCAGCGTCGACGCCTTCCAAGATCTGTTTACCACTGCAGCGGCGCTGAGCATCTGAACCCCCGATCGCGATGCGGTGTTGTCGAACCGGACCATTTTAAAGATGCGAGCACTGCATCCAGCGCTTGATAATTCTCATTTGGACGGCGCGTCGTCTTGCGGCGTGTCCGGGAGCGCCCGCATGCCGTCGAGCCAATGCTCTGATATTGGATTCGCGGCACCGAGTAATGCGCCGACGACAGCGCCGCGATGACAGTTGTCACCGCCGCAGCGTGCATTCGCAAGGATGCCCTGACTAAAGCTGTCGGCGTGCCTCCAACACAGGTAGAGGCTAGCCGTAAACGCTTCGGGTAGATAGCAGGCGGTGCTGAGGTGCCTGCCAACCACGGTGCGATCAGGGAAATTCGACCACGTGTCGAACTGACCG
>DOCS01000128.1:0-1973 GCA_003503355.1 Opitutia bacterium | reverse complement strand
ACATGTTGATTGCGGTGCGTGAGCCTGATGTGTTGCTCGACAATGGTGAGCTGCTCGTCCAACTCCTGCAGGCCAATGGCATCGAGTGCGGCGAGCAAACTGGGAATTTGGCTCAGCCCGCCGATATGCACATCATCGATCCCGCACGCAGCGAGCGGTTTACCTTGAGCGTAGTGATCAAAAAATGAGCGGTGATATTCTTCGGCATAGGTGTCGCGGTGCCAGCCATCTTTGAGCATGCATGCGGCGTAGTGCTGCAACCACGTATCGGCGCAGTACGTACCCTGATTGACCACCAATTGATAGAGCTCAGCCGCCAGCTTGAAGTTGAGCGTATTTTCGCCAGCCGCGAGAAACTGATGGTAGTGCACACCGCGCTGTCCCCAATACTTGGCTTGATCGTGCAAAATGTCACCCCGCTCATTGCGCGGTGCATAGCGCGAGCGCCACAGAATACTGTCCGGGTGTGGGTTGCGTGGCGCTTGAAAGTCGTGCAGGTCGGGATAGTCGCGATCCAGCGCAGCGGTATCGTAGTACCAGTGCACTGGCATCGCGACGGCGTCCGCCACCAGTGAACCGATCATCGCATTGTTGTAGAGATTTGTAGTCATCGTAATAATTGTTGGATCGCGGCGGGGATGGCTTTTTTGAACCGAAAAAAACCTGCCTGTGCGTGAGGATAAAAATGTGCGTCCCACCAATGGCGTTGGAACGCTAGCTGAATGCCGTGTGGGCGGAGTGCGTCCTCGAGCTCAGGTACGATCTGATTCCACATGCCGATCGGCGGCTCGGCCATCAGCAGCACATCGAGATCTGCATCCTGTGCCCACTGCACCACCTCCGCGAGGTCCGTGTAAACGGGCCCTTTAGTATCCAGTGCTTCGCGCATGCAGCGGTGTCGAAACGTGCAGACAGATGCTGCGATGCCGTGGTCGTGATACGACTGCTGCGGCATAAACCCTGCCGTTGCGCTCACTGTTGCCTGATCGCCGAGCCAGTTGAGGGCCGATAGATCCTCATCGTGCACGAGGCAGCCGAGCCGCTTATAATCCGGCAGCGCCGGCAGTGGCTGCAGAGCGTCGGCCGGTGGATTGCGAACACTGCCAGACACATCGACGGGGGCGGTCGCGAATTCAATCTGCGGGTCAAAGCGGCTCGCACTGAATTGCTTGATATTGGCAGCGCTGGCTAGATACGTTTTGCCCTCGGTATGCAATCCAGCCACCCAGCGCCAGCTAAGTGTGTTGGAGGCAGGGTCGCCATCCAGCAGGTGGCGCAAGAAAAAATCAGCCCCCAGCGTCCAAGGCAATTTGAGCGTGTGTATCCAAATACTGGCATACCACATGCGCGCATGGTTGTGCAGGTAGCCCGTGTCGAGGAGTTCGCGCGTCCACACGTCCATACACTCGATACCGCTCTCGGCCTTCACCACAGCATGGTAGCGTGTATTGCTGTCAGTCAGTTCGGATTGGTCATCCGCCAGTTCGCGCAAGTAAGCATCCCACAGCGTCGGCCTGCGCCGGAGCCAGCCCTTCCAATAGGTGCGCCAGCAGACCTCGTCGATAAACTTTGCGGCTTCCGTAGCAGAGTGATGCTGCAACACTTCAGCGATCAACTGCCATTCGGGGATCACCCGCAGGCGCACCCAAGGCGAAAGCCCAGACACAGTACTGCGCTGCCCCGGACCCGGATCATAGTTGCGCTCACGGGCATAGTCCACTCCCGCACGTGGCATAAAGGTTTGCAGCGCACGACGTGGATCCATTTGGAGATAATTTAACACAGACGACAGAACGCAGCGCAGGCGTTATCCTTACGAACAGTCGCTACAGCTTGGGCGCGACACACTGCTGCACTGCCTTCGACAGCGCCACTCAGGAGTTTTCACTAGAGCAGAAACGACTTGAGTTACGAAGACGAGGTGAGAATATCGAAAGGATGAAATCATGGCTTCGCCATATCTTGCTCCTTTT
>DOCS01000075.1 GCA_003503355.1 Opitutia bacterium | reverse complement strand
CAGCGCACTTTGCACTTTGGCGGGTGCACGGTTAATCTCGTCGGCGAGCACCAGATTCGCGAAAATCGGCCCCTTGCGCGTGTGGAAGGTACTGTCCTTCGGGCTGTAGATCAGTGTGCCGATGACGTCTGCTGGCAACAGGTCGGGGGTGAACTGAATGCGCTTGAAGTCGGCGTCGGTGGCGGAGGCAAGTGTGCGGATGCTCAGCGTCTTCGCCAGTCCGGGGACGCCCTCGAGGAGCACGTGCCCATTCGCCAGTAAGCCGACGAGCAGGCGATCGACGAGGTAGCGCTGGCCGACGATGACGCGGCTGATTTCTTCGCGCAGAGTGGGGATCCACGCAATCGCGGCTTGAAGGGCTTTATTATTCGGGGCGGAAAGAGAGGATTCTTGGCTCATGATGTATAAAATGGCAAAATATCTAACGGCAGGACATCAATGACAAAGCTTCCTGCAAGAGGTTTCCTTTAAAATAAACGGAAATTGCCTTTTAAGTGGCTTTGTGCCTTATTGTCTCACATGCCCGCAACGATATTAATTGTAGACGACGAGAAAAACACCCGCGAAGGCTTGAGCCTGGCACTCGAGGATGATTACGAGGTTTACATAGCATCTGGTGCGGAGGAAGCGTTCAACCTGATGGAGGCTGAGAGCTTTGATGTGATTTTGACCGATTTACGTATGGCGGGACAATCCGGGCTGAAGGTCATTGATCGCGCGATCAGCCTGCCGAATCGCCCGATTTGTATCATGATGACGGCTTACGGCAACGTCGAAACCGCAGTGGAGGCGATGCGGCGCGGGGCTTTCGACTTCTTGACCAAACCTGTGAGTTTGGAGAAGCTGGAAATTTTGATTAAGCGCGCGCTACAGTCGCGTTCTACGGAGGCCGAAAATGTGGTGCTGCATGAGCGCTTGGATAAAAAATACAGTTTTAATGGGATCGTCGGCAATTCGCCGAGTTTGGTGGATGTACTGGACAAAGTGAAGCTCGTCGCGCCATCCAAGGCGACGGTATTGCTCGAGGGAGAGACCGGCACCGGTAAGGAGTTGATCGCCCAGGCCATTCACCAGAATAGCACACGTGCGCGTAAGCCCTTTGTTCCGGTACACTGNNGCGGCGTTGGCGTCCAATCTGCTGGAGAGTGAACTGTTCGGTCATGAAAAAGGTGCCTTCACCGGTGCGTCGGAGCGCCGAATTGGACGCTTTGAGGCGGCCGACGGTGGGACTCTGTTTCTGGATGAAATCGGTGAAATTGATGCCTCCACTCAAGTGAAATTGTTGCGCTTTTTGGAGACGCGCAGTTTCGAGCGTCTTGGCAGCTCTAAAGCGGTAAAAGTCGATGTTCGCTTGGTCTGCGCGACCAATCGAAATTTAACCGAGATGTCGACGAGCGGCGAGTTTCGTGAGGATTTGCTCTATCGGCTCAATGTCGTGACGATTCACTTGCCCGCGCTTCGTGATCGGCAGGAAGATCTGCTTATTTTGCTGAAGCATTATATTGACGAGTTTAGTGAGGAGAATGGGGTAGTGCCGGTGCGTTTGTTAGAAGGCGCTCTCGATGTGCTGCGAGCGTACCGCTGGCCGGGAAATATACGCGAGCTGCGGAATTTTTGTGAAAACATCGTGGTGCTGAAGCGCGGCAGCGAAGTGAACGAATACGACCTCGATCCCAAGTATCAAATTCAGGCGGCGGCAGAGGCAGGTGGCTTGTCGCAACCGGTTGCGTTCAGTCCTAGCTTGAGTAAGGAGGAAAACGACAAGCGCCTGCTGCGGAATGCTTTAATCAAAGCCAGTGGTAACCGCACGCGTGCCGCTGAGCTAATGGGCATTAGCCGTCGGACATTGCACCGAAAATTGACCCAATGGCCGGAGTTGGACGTTAAATAATAGGCTTCCTGTCGGATTTAGGCCGTCTGGCTTAGAGTTTGACTCGCTATCTTGGCATCGTCAGATGATGTAGCCCAAAATAGTCCCCTCATTCATTTATCCCTTTCGGTTTATAGTAGATATGTTGTCTCGCCTGTGTTTTTTTATTCTGACAGCCGCAGTGTTTGTGCCCGCAAGTGCTGAAGAAATTCGTATTGCTGCATCCGACTTATTGGCGGATTTTATTTCTGCACCACTTCAAGCCTATGGCGAGGAGCAGGCGATCGAGTTTAAAATCGATAACATCGGTAGTTTGCCGGCACTTGAGCGCTTGCGTGCCGACGAAATCGACATGGCAATTATTGCGGTGCCAGCGAACACCGAAGTCCCGCGCGAAGAGTTTCGTGCCTATCCGTTTGCCTACGATGTTGCCGTGGTTGCCGTAAATGATGGCAATCCATTGGATAAGGTCAGTATCGGTGCGCTCGGCGGGATTTTCGGCTCGAATGAGGAATTCAATTATAATTCATGGGGTGAATTGGACTTGTCCGGTTGGGGGCATCGCACCATCAAGCCGCTCGCTGCTGTGATCGATAACAGTATCTCGTTGGAATTGTTTAAATTCTCGGTTCTCAGTGAAGGGCAGATGAAAGCTTCGGTCGTTGCTGTCAAAGATTCTGAGGTCGAAGGCCTCCTCATCTCAGATGCGTCATCGATTGCGATTCTCTCTCGCTTGCCTAAAAGTAAAAAGATCAAAGCACTGATGATTTCGAGCGAATCGAATGGTCCCGCCTTTGGGCCGACGGATGAGAACGTGCATTACGGCGATTATCCGATCCGTTTGGCATTTCATATCGTCTACAACGAACGCAATCATGCCACGGTCGACAAAGTGCTCCCGATCCTATTTAGTGATGAGATCGCCAAAGCATTGCGGTTGAATCATCTTTTTGCGCTCCCGGATACGGTGCGTCGTCAGCTAACCAGCAGCCTCGTAAAATAACATTTTCTTGAAAACGCATTGACAGTCTCAGCGAAATCGAAATTGTCTGCGTCATCTTCCAAGAAGCGAGCGTAGCTCAATTGGTAGAGCACCACCTTGCCAAGGTGGATGTCGAGAGTTCGAACCTCTTCGCTCGCTCCATTTTTAAAAACCACTGGGATTCGTTCCAGTGGTTTTTTTGTGCACAAGAAGCGGTGAGGACTCTCTCTCTCGAGTTTGACGGAGCACGC
>DOCS01000129.1 GCA_003503355.1 Opitutia bacterium | reverse complement strand
TTGCCGACGATTTGACTGCGGCCGAGGACCACGACGTGTTTGCCTTCGGTTTCGATGCCGCTGCGCTTGATCAGTTGCACGATACCGGCGGGGGTGCAGGCTACGAAGCCGCTGTGGTCTTCCTGGCAGAGCTTGCCAATGTTGACCGTGTTGAAACCGTCGACATCTTTGCCAGGAAGGACACGATTGAAGGTCTCAGTTTCGTTAATGTGTCGCGGCAGCGGCGCTTGAATGAGGATGCCGTTGACGTCCGAGTCGGCGTTCAGCGCATCGATTTGTGCGAACAGTTCCTCTCTGGAAATATCCTCCGGGAGGAGGATTAGGCGGCTTTCGATGCCGATCTTTTCCGCAGTCTTTTGCTTTTTTCGGACATAGGATACCGAAGCAGGGTCATCGCCGACACGGATGAATGCCACCGTTGGCTTTTTGTCGGGCAGGGCGCCGACTTCGGCTTGGAGTTCTTCGATGATGGATGCTGCGATTGCGTTGCCGTCGATGAGTTGCATGATGTTTTTTAAGTTTTTGAAGAGGTTAGCTCGGCGAAGTTTCTATTGCGTGCTCGGTATGTTGCGAGCCTGAATGAAGAGGGTATAGTTGCCTTGGGGAAGCGGGGCAATTCTACCCATAACTGGAGTCGGCATGGGGGCGAGTGCCCCGGCTGCGTGATTGTTGAGTTGCGGAAGGCGTTTTCCGCGCTAGGCGGCATTATTTGGAAAAGAGGCGCTCGATGTCTTTTTTGCCGAGGATTTTGATGCCGCCCTTTGGTATATTTTTAAGAATGATGCCGCCAATTTGTACGCGAACGAGTTTTTTTACAAAGTAGCGGTGCGCTTCGAATAGGCGGCGAATTTCGCGTTTTTTACCATGGTGCAGATGTACTTCCAGGCGTCGTGCGGAGCCTTCGCCGAGTTGTGGGGCTGGAATGACTTTCTCAGCCTTGAGGAAGTCGCCTTCGTATTCAACACCACTTAGTAGTTTGGGGATGTCTACTTGGTTGAAGTCGCGGTGCAGCACGACGCGGTAGCGCTTGGTGATTTCTGTGCTGGGGTGTGCGATGCGGTTGGCGAGCTCGCCATCGTTGGTAATAAGTAGCAGGCCTTCGCTGTCTTTGTCTAGGCGTCCGGCGCAAAACAGACGCAGGCGCTGCAGGTCTGGCTGTAACAGGTGAAAGACTGTTTTGTCGGCGAACGGGTCGGAGTTTGTGCACACATAGCCTTTGGGCTTATTCATCACCAAGGTGATGGAGCGTTCCGTTTTGTGTAGGATTGGCTTGTTGTTAACGAATATGGCCGCGTCAGGGAGGGCTTTGTCGCCGAGTTGGGCGATTTTTCCATTTACGCGCACATTTCCTTCTTCGATCTGGCGCTCCGCCTCGCGGCGCGAACAGATGCCAGCTTGGGCGATTATCTTTTGAATGCGTTGTTCTTCCGGCTGTGACATAGCAGTACTTGAGTCTGCTTAGTGCGCTGCTGTCAATATTGCTTGAAAAGTAACATTCGTGCTTGCCCCCAGTGCGATTTGTTCGAAAGACTACCGTCTTACCTGAAAGTCAACCTACGGACACTTTTTAATGACAGAAAAAAACGATAAAAAAATTGCCCTAGTCACTGGAGCGGGGCGTGGAATTGGCAAAAGCATTGCTGAACTTCTCGCCAGCAAAGGGCATCATGTGATTTGCGTGAGCCGTTCGGCAAGCTCTTGTGGTGCTGTCTCTGATGCGATCAATGCAGGGGGCGGCTCTGCTCAGTCGCTTGCAGTGGATGTCGCTGATAAGGGTGCCGTGAAGGCCGCTTGCGAGCAACTTTTGGAGCAACACGGAAATATCGACATTTTGGTTAATAATGCAGGTATTACTCGTGATGGGTTGCTGTTCCGCATGAGTGATGAGGCTTGGGATGATGTCATCTCCACCAATTTAAGCAGTTGCTTTAGCTGGATTAAACATCTTGCGCGTCCGATGACACGCAAGCGTTGGGGGCGCATTATTAACATCTCGTCGGTGATCGGCTTGACTGGCAATGCAGGCCAAGCGAACTATGCGGCTGCCAAGGCCGGAATGCTTGGTCTGACCAAGAGCCTGGCGAAGGAATTTGCAGCTCGTAATGTGACCGTCAATGCGGTCGCTCCGGGGTTCATTTCAACCGACATGACAGCGGAACTGGACGAGCAGCAGAAGAAAGCCATTGTTGGCGTGATTCCAATGAAACGTATGGGTACTGCGGAGGACATTGCTCACACTACTGCATTTATAGCTTCTGAAGAAGCAGGTTATATTACCGGTCAAGTTTTTACAGTTGACGGTGGTATGGTCATGTGATGACTGAGAAGTCATAAATTTTAACCTAGATAAATAAATAAATTATGTCAGAACAAACAATCGAACAACGCGTATCAACAATCATCGTTGATCAACTTAACGTTAATGAAGAGCAGATCACTGCAGCAGCTTCTTTTCTTGACGATCTTGGTGCAGATTCACTCGACACTGTCGAGCTGATCATGGCATTTGAAGAAGAGTTCAAGGATGAGATTGATGGTGAAATCCCAGAAGCAGATGCTGAAAAGCTTCAGACTGTAGGCGATGTCGTCAAATACATCACTGAAAAAGCTGGATAAGCTATTTTTTTAACTTTCACACCTTAAGCCGCTTAACCGCGGCTTACTTTTTATAAAATACTATGGACGAAGCACCTAAACGACAGCGAGTAGTAATAACAGGCATCGGAACCGTCACCAGTTATGGCAATGGTGTGCAGGCCTTTTGGGATAACCTGATCGCAGGCAAGAGCGGCATTGATACCCTTACTTCTTTCGATATTACTGATTATCCATCAAAAGTCGGAGCGGAAGTTCGGGATTTCAAGCCAGGTGAGTTTATGGACCCCAAGGAGGCGCGTCGTAACGACCGTTTCACGCAGTTTGCGGTGGCTTCCTCCAAGATGGCATTGGAAGATGCCGGAATCGATACCACAACCCTTGATTCAGATCGCTTCGGTGTTTTGATCGGGTCCGGTATCGGTGGTATGTTGACGATTCAGACGCAGAGTCGGCGTCTCTACGATATGGGGCCGCGTAAAGTGTCTCCATTTATGATTCCGTCTTTGATCGCCAACATTGCTAGTGGTGTAGTTGCGATTGAAGTTGGTGCTCGTGGACCCAATTATGGTATTGTGAGCGCCTGTGCTTCAGGCACTCACAGTATCGGTGAGTCTTTCCGCATGCTGCGTGATAGCGAAGTGGATGTTATGATTGCAGGAGGTAGTGAGGCCGCGGTTACAGAGCTCGGTTATGCCGGTTTCTGTTCCATGAAGGCTATGAGTACCGGCTACAATGATGATCCGACGCGTGCCAGCCGTCCTTTCGATAAAGGCCGTGATGGTTTTGTGATGGGGGAAGGTGCCGGCGTTCTAATCATGGAGACTCTCGAACACGCGCAAGCGCGTGGCGCGACGATCTATTGTGAAATTGCCGGTTACGGTGCCACTTGTGATGCTTATCACATTACTTCTCCCGATCCGGAGGGTAAGGCGCTTTCCATTGCGATTTCCAAAGTGATCAAAGAAGCGGGTCTGCAGCCTGAAGATGTCGATTATATCAATGCACATGGCACCTCGACGCCTTACAATGATAAGTTTGAGACATGCGCGATTAAAAAAGCTTTGGGCGATCACGCTTACAAGATTCCTGTCACTTCGACTAAGGGAATGACCGGGCACCTTCTAGGTGCAGCGGGAGGCATCGAGTCGGCTGTCTGTGCGCTCGCAATTCGTGATGGCAAGATTCCGCCAACGATTAACTACGAAGAACCTGACCCAGATTGTGATCTCGATTGCGTGCCGAACACCATGCGTGA
>DOCS01000194.1:4886-8632 GCA_003503355.1 Opitutia bacterium | reverse complement strand
GCCGATGCTGGTCACGCTGTCGGGAATCGTGATGCTTGTCAGGTTGCTGCAGCTGCGGAATGCTTTATCGCCGATGCTGGTTACGCTGTCGGGTATGGTGATGCTGGTCAGGCCGCTGCAGGAACTGAATGCGCCATCGCCGATGCTGGTCACGCTGTCGGGGATAGTGATGCTGGTCAGGCCGCTGCAGGAACTGAATGCGTAACTGCCGATGCTGGTCACGCTGCGCCCGTCAATGGTGGCCGGAATCTCCAGCGCGCCGGTGGCAGTCGTCGGATAGTCGGTAATCGTCACCGACACGTCGTCCGCGTTGATGGTGTAGGTATACAGCCCAAAGGTTGCAGCGCCCGCATTGCTGAGGAACGCAATTGAAAGGAGGATGGTTAGGAATTTTCGCATATTGCCTACGTTGCGTTGCGCTTGTTTTTTGCCAATCCAAAATACCAAAAAGATTGGCGCTGCAAGATTGTAGAGCAGTTTGTGGAATTCTCAACTCACTGAGACGCGGCCCTTGGCACAAACCGTAGTCTGGTCGGGCTGTTAACAGTTTCCTTTTTATGGGGGAGGGCGGTGCCGCTCTTGCTTCAATCGGCGCCTTTGTTTTCAGCAAATGCCAAAAGACAAAAGCGCCAAAAGTGCCAAAAGCCCCTAGTTCTTGAGTAGGATCAAGCAAGGTGAGGGCCTGCCGCCTGTTGGGACTTTGCCGATTGCGTATGATTTAGGCTGATCTTGAGCAAGTGCCTTGGCTGCTTCCTCCGTTACTCCGGCGCGCTTGAGTTTTCGAATTGGCACGGCTCGCCCGCGCTCAGTTTGCTTGCCGTGTTCCTTGGCCGCTTCGTCTATGTTTTCAATCAGACTTTTGCTTTTGTCGTGGCTTGCGTCGGATAGGGCGCTGTCCTGATTCTGAATAAACCAAGCAACAAGGGCGAGCGCGTCGGTTGCGGTTTCTTCGGTCAAACGCTTACGGCAGGCGGCGTTCCCGTGCTTGAGGGCGTGGAGTGTCACAGATAGGCGCTTGGCCTGTTCGACGTGCCGGGCATAAAAAGCTGCCTCGCTCTCGATCTCGTCAAAGCAATCGACAAAATCAGAGTTCCAGTAGTCGCGGAAGACTTTGAGCGCGGCGGGTTCGCATTGAATGACTGCGGGCGCCTGTGCGTTCCGGTAAGTCGAAACAAGGTCGAGGATTGTCTTTTGCCAGTTGTTGAGGATTTGAGCGTCAGGGCGTCGCAGCGTGCCGTTGTCGTACTGGGGGCGGGCGTCTGAGGTCGCAACTAGGAAGCGAGCCATAAGGCCACCTTCGACAAATCGAGGGTTGCGGAACATCTCTCGGGCTTTGTCGGGTGTGACGATTAGGGCAATCGTCAGGCAAGGAGACTTGAGGCGCGTTTCCCCTGTTCCTTGCCTGAGTTGTGAATCTGGATCGCCAGAGAAGGCTTTGAGGGCGACGGTGTCGGAAGTTTGCCCTTTGGTGTCTCCGTATCGGCCTAAAAGGTTTGCGATCACTTGGCCGCCTTCTGCGCTCATGAGGGCGAGTTGCTCTCGGTTGTTAGCAAAGGCCGCCTTCATTGCGGGCTCTGTTGCGTCCTCAATTATCATCCGGCGCGGTTGCAACGCTTTCATGGCCTTTTCGTACTTTTCGGATAGGTCAGCCAGTTTGTTTATGCTCTCGTCTGAGTGCCCTTTGACCTTTCCCATTTCGGCCTCAAGTAATTTCACTTCTGCCCCTTTTTTGTGGCGGGTGGATTCGTGGGCGTCGTTTGCTTGCTCTTCAGCGATAACAAGCGGCTCGGTGATGTCTCGAAAGCAATCTGATTTGCCTGTGCCGCTGCGGGCGGTAGCAAGTAGGAAGATGTTTGCGCGGGTGGTATGGGGGGGGATATCCATGACGAGCCCTTTGCCAATTGCGGCGGCTGCGGTGACGAGTGCCAGCGAGCCCGGCAAGTCGGTGGGTAATAGTCGCGTGCGGGCAATCTCTCGGGCTACGTCTTGAGCGGCTCCCGGGAGTCTTTCGATTGGAAAGGCGAGCGCTTCGGGCGCTTTCTCGGGCTGCTGATTGTCTTGCACTTCGGGCGCTGTTAGATTTATTTGTTTCATAGTTTTCGAGTTTGGAGCCCCTTTGATTTTTGCGGATTGGAGGGGCTCTTTTTGTTTTGGTGGTGGTTTTAGCTGAGTTTGATTTCTTCGCCCGCAATCAGGGCGTCGTTAAGGTCGCGGCCTTCGGTTTCGCTGCATAGCGCGGTCACGGTGGCGCCCGCTTCGATTAGTTGCTCATGCCATTTGCGGGCGGCTTCGATCCCTGCGGCGTCATTGTGAGCGAAGAGGTAAACGTCTTTGCCCTTAAAGAGCGGCAGGGCTTCGGCGTGAATGGATAAGCCTGCGCCTATCATGGTGACGGCTTCCCATGGCTGTTTGACTTCGTAGGTCGCCCAAGTCGCGGCGGCGAGCAGGTCGGGCCCGCCTTCGGTGAATAGCACTGTGCTTGCATTGCTGAGGCGGCTGGCTCCTATCGGCCATGCGGCTTGAGAGCCCGGGAGCGTCTTGGCTTTTGCTTGGATGGATTGCCATGGCTTGCCATCGAGGCGGCGGGCTTGAGCGTTGCGGCGGGCGCTGTCGGTGATGATCCAGCATCGCGGGCGCTCGGTTCCGTCCGGAAGGTTTACAAAGCCGAGTTGCCCCTTTTTGGATAGGATCTGAAGCCCGGCGAATAACTCGAATCCCCGCAACTCTTGGAGCTGGTGCAATTCGCTGATGGTAGCTCGTTCGAATACGGGCAATGCAAGCGGCTTGCGGGGCTCTGGTGGCTTCGGCTTGGCTGGTGCTATGCGTTGCGCTTTCGGCCAGCTGCGGGCGTTGGTGCGGGCGTTGGTTTGCTCTAATAGCCATTTGCTGGCGTCGGATAGGCTCACGTTGAGCGCGGTTGCGACAAAGTCGGCAACGTCTCCGCCTTTTCCTGTCGAGTGGTCTTTCCATCGGTGCCCGTTTTCATATACTGAAAAGCTCGGGCTTCGATCTTCGCGGAACGGTGAGCGGCAACTCTTCGATGGTTTGTCGGCAAGGCCTAAGCGGCGCCAAGCGTCGGCAACATTCAGAGCGGCCTTTGCTTCTTCGAGGGCACTCATACTTCGAGGCCTTTCATTGAAGCTTCGGCGCGGCGGTCAATGTATTCGAGCAGGCTGGCCAGTTCAATCAAGCGGGTGCCGCGCTTGGCTCCCTGTTCCCTGAGGTGGCAAACTCGAATCCCGTTTGCGCGTTTGCTGGCGAGCTTGAGCATTTGCCCGCGCTTGAGGCCTGAGTAAGGGCAAGCGGTGCCTGCCTGTGGTAAGCGGATCCAACGCGGGGCGCTGGCTGTCGTGGTGTCTTGTATTGTGTCCATGCGCTTAATACAGCGCAGAGACTTATTTTTGTATACCTAACGTAAGGGGGAGCTTTTTTCGTTATTTCCCTGATACTAGAGACTCTAGTTTTTTGCGCAGGTCTTTCCGTCTGTCGGTGATGTTTACGAAGCCCCAGCGTTCGGGGAACATTTGGCCAAGCTCTGCCCCTAGTTCGTCGTTTGAAAGCATCTCGGAGCGCTTAAAAGCCATCATAATCAATTCGGGCATAAACTCTAAGCGCTTTGCGTAGGTTGCGCGAATCTCTGAAATGCAAGCAAGTGTCCAGTCGGGAGAAACTGCCATGCAATGCCCAAGTAAAGCCTTTGAGCGTTCAAGTGATTCCTCGGGCCATAGTGCAGCGTCAACAATGTC
>DOCS01000194.1:0-4821 GCA_003503355.1 Opitutia bacterium | reverse complement strand
CCATAGCTGTCTTAATACCTTGTTCCGTGTGGCGAGTAGTGGGATCAGGCCATAAGTCGGAAGTGCCTTCAGCGTGGCGCCTTGAATCGTTTCGATCACTTCCTCAACTCCCGGCATTGCCCAATCCCCATTTGATAATTGATGGGCAGGCCTCTTGTTTGGCCCGTCTAAATGATCTATTATGATATTTATTCTTATGTATGAGCGCGTTCCTTGGCTGGCAGTTACATTGCTATGCTCGCTCTCATGGATTAGACGCCCAAAGACTTCTTCGAGCTGCTTACGTTCCTCCAGCCAAGTGGGCTTTTGGCAGTTTTGGCAGTTTTGACTTTTGGCATTCATCGGATTAAGCGAGCTTTTCGAGAGCTTGGCGGAGGGTTTCAACTTGGGTGTGCGTGTAGCGGGCGTGGCTTTTCGTGTCGGAGTGCCCGGCCAGCTTCATTCGTTGATCGGGTGGGACGCCTGCGGCCTCCAGTCGGGTGACGTAGCTGTGGCGCAAGCTGTGGAAGGTGCGTTTATTAAAGACGCGGCCTTTTTCCCCTTCGGCCTCAATGCTTTCCTGTTCAATGCCGGCGGTTTTCATGATCGCTTGGAATTGCCTTGAGAGCCCCGAGAGCCCGCCGGTTTTGCACTGGCTTAGCTTTGGGCTCACTGGGGCGTCTTGGGTTCCTGTGGGCGCTTTGAGGGTTGTCAGGTGCGCTTCTACGCTGCTGTGAAGCGGTAAGACTAAATCGCGCTTCTTTGCCTTGGTCTTTTGCGGGCGGATTCGAATTACGCGCTCGGCAAAGTCTACGTTCGACCATTGCAGCTTGGTCGCATCGCCAAGGCGCAAGCCCTGAAAGGCTGCTAGTAGAATGACGATCTTCCATTCCTCGGAGGCTTTAGAGAGTAGGGCGGCAATCTCGCCCGAGGTGAACGGTTCCCGCGCTTCCTTCTCTGCGGTCGGAGCATCTGCGGCGGCAACTGGGTTCATTAAGATCAAGCCTTGCCGAAGTGCCAAAGCAAAGGGCGTGTTCAATGTCTTGAGGTCGGTTTGAACGGTGGTCGGATTGCGCCCGCCCTTGAGACGTGCGGCAATGAAGCCCTGAATGTCTGACGCGTTTATGTCCCCAAGGTGGCAAGCGGCTTTCGCGTCGAGGTGTTTCAGGAATCCTTTGACGGTGCCGGAATAGCGGGCGGCAGTGCCTTTGGCTTTGGTCGCGGTGATTCGCTCAAGCCATTGAGTCAGGAAGGCATCGCACGATGCAAACTCAAGCTCCCGGCCCGCGTTTACTTGACTGTGAAGATCGCCAAGCGTCTTTCTCACTTGCGACTCTGTTTTATTGCCCCGGCTGGTCTGCTCGTAATCGTCGGCAATGCCTTGGGCGAGTCTTCTATTTTCGGAGGCCTTCCCCGCACGTTCCTTTGCGTCTGCCCCCGCTGGATTGATTTCAACCTTAGTCGAGCGGTTTACGCGTTTGCCGGCAATATCTCTAAAGCTGGCAATCCAGTATTTGCTTTTAGGGTGTTTCGTCAGATAGGCCATTTAGGTAATACCTAAAGTAATACCACCCTCTGGCAAATCATTAAAATCATAGAAGTTACTTTTCGTTGATTATTAGTGGTTTGTGGATGTTTACTTTGCTGTATATGTGTTTGAATCGAATCCCCAGTTCGATTCTGGGTCTGGCCACCACTTGAAAAAGCCCGCTTCGGCGGGCTTTTTTTGTGTTTGGCCATCCGGATTGCTTTGCAATTCCGCGCTATCGCGCTCGCGTCTGCTGCATTGGGAGGTAGCGGGCCATTGGCACTTCGTGACTATCCGCTGCTATGGGAGTATGCCTCGGGAGGTTAGGCTTCGATTACTCGACATACACCAGTCCTTGTCGGCGATCCACCCGTGTTCGGATGCCTCTCGGCAATTGCAACGGCGCTATTTTTTAACCACGGAAAAGTATTTGGACGGGGGTGTCGGATTTGCCCCGTTTAATCAAGCGCGGCCATGCGCTTTGTGCTTAAATGCTTTGCTGGCGATGGAGTGCGAAGGCTGGCTGGTTGGTTGGTGAGGCGACGATGATGCCTGATCATGTGCATTTACTGATTCGGCGGCAAAATGCGGATTATTCGCTGAGGGACATTCTGCAACGCTTCAAGGTGAGCTCGATGCGCTGGATCAATCAAGAGCTGGGACGTTCCGGTCGTTTGTGGCAGGGGGATTGGTTTGACCGCTGAATGCGCCACGAGGGAGAGCTGCGTAAAACCGTAGCCTACATTCGCAATAACCTGGTAAAGACACAAATGGTCCGCCAATGGCGCACATACCCTTGGCGCATCAGTCGCGAGTTGGAAGCGTAGCGTGCCGCTTTAGCAAACGTGCTTGCTGTTGACTGTGTGGGGGTAGCTTACGTTCGCTAAAGCTTCACGCTACAGTTTTGGTGATGCTTTGGTAAGGGCTTTCGCTAAAGCTTCACGCTACGGCTCAGGCTTTGATTATGCCTGCTTATTGTAGCGTGGTGTTTCAGTAAGCGTGTGTGGTCTTGGCATGTGTCGGCGGCTGCTGTGCGGTGTACTGTCCGTTTGCAGCAGCTGCATGTCTCGGGGTGAGCGTTTTTTCGGGCCAGACTGTGGCAGGTTCGCAGCAACGAGATGTGGTGCGGATTCGGATGGCCTTGCCGATGATGCAGGCGGTGAGATTGTTTCGTTAGGAGACGACGCTGGATAGCTGGAAAATTGGCAGGAACATTGCCATCACGATGCCGCCGATGACGATGCCGAGGAAGCAAATTAGGATCGGTTCCATGAGCGAGGTGAGTGCACTCACTAGGGTTTCGACTTCGCCGTCGTAGAAATCTGCAACTTTAACCATCATTCCATCGACATTGCCGGTTTGTTCGCCGGCGCGCGCCATATGCTTGACCATGGGCGGGAAGTAGGGATCGGCGGCTAGGACCTCGGAGACTTGTCCGCCTTGACTGATTTGTTTGGAGACTTCCTTACAAGCGGCTTCGATATAGGTGTTGCCCGATGCATTGCGCACAATCTCGAGTGTGCGCAGGATCGGCACACCGGAGCGCATAAGAATAGCGTAGGTGCGGCAGAAGCGTGATAGATTCACTTTTCGTGCGAGGTCGCCGATAACGGGTAGTTTGAGTATAAAGCGATCTTTGGCGACGCGCCCTTTGGGGGTCGAGATGACGCGTTTTAGAGCCCATATGAAGGCAAAGATGCCCATAATGAGGAAGATAATATACGACTTAAGGAAATCGCTGGTGCCGATCAGGAATTGGGTCGGCTTTGGTAGTTCTTGGCCAAAGTCCGCGAACATCTCGGCGAACACTGGGATGACGAAGATCAGCAGTACGTTGACGAGGGCGACGGCCAAGCCGATGACTGCGATGGGGTAGGTCAGCGCGCCTTTAACTTGTTTGATCAGTTTGACTGTGTCTTCGAAGTAAGTGGAGGTTTTATCTAGAATCTCAGCTAAGCCACCGCTGGCTTCACCAGCTTCGACCATCGAGACGAACAGGTTAGGGAAGGCTTTGGGGTACTCGGCGCAAGCTTCCGAGAATGCGCGTCCTGCGGAGACGTCCTTGCGGACGTTGCGGATGATAATTTGAAATACTGGGTTTTCGGTTTGTTCTTCGAGAGCTTCGAGTGCCCCTACCAGTGGTATTCCCGCTTCGAGCATAGCGGATATTTGCTGAGTGAATTGGGTGAGTTCTTGTAAGGGTATTTTTTTACGCTTGGCCTGCTTTTCGTAGGCCTTGCGTTTGGCGAGTCTTTGGCCTTCGGCAAAGCTGATTTTCTTTTTCTTGGGTGCGCTGAGTGCTGCGGAGTTAAGTGTTGCCATGATTATTCGTATCGAAAGTAGTTCGCTAGCGCAATGCTTTGGGAAATCGTGCCGGCATGCAAGTGCTCGGTGTGGGGCGCGGGGCGTTTTTGATATTTTTGACAGGAAGTCGGTTTAATTAGAATCAGCGCGAGGTGGATTCGGTGAAAAACCGCTGGATCCTGACTTGACAGGTCGGGGGAGTGGGGTTTTTCTCTGTCGCTTTTCTCCAATTTTCATCGGATTACATCATGGGACCAACATACAGACCTTCCAAACTTAGACGCGCTCGTAAAATAGGCTTTCGCGCACGCAATGCAACACGCAGTGGCCGAAAGGTTCTTGCAGCTCGTCGAGCTAAAGGCCGCTATCGTCTAGCTGCTTCAGCTTAAGGCTGAGCACCAGAGGTCACGGAGCCATGGGCATCCCGACTTCTAAGCGTCTGCGTAAGGCATACGACTTTCAAGAGGTCCGCAGTGAGGGTACACGTATCCTCTGCGGGCCTTTTATTTTTCAGTGCCGTGGACTTGCGCGTGGCAAGGATGATGCCTGCCGTTTCGGTGTGATTGCATCGCGTCGGGTCGGCAATGCGGTGAAACGTAATAAAGGTAAGCGGGTTTTTCGTGAGATTTTCCGCAAGCATGAGTCGGCGTTGCCAAAGGGCAGTGACCTTGTCGTGGTGCTGCGTTCGAGTTTCGATCGGCATAGTTTCGACAACTTGGAGTCTCGATTTTTGCGGGCTTGTGCCAATGTGGCCAAGGAGTTGAAAAAAGCGAATTCAAGCGGTAATCAATGAGTGTTGCGCCACAGGGATCTCCGGACCGACCAGCCGTGGACGCGGTATTGCCGGTGCAGCGCGTCTCATCCTCGTTGCTCGCCCGCTTGGCGGCTGCGTTTGTACGTTTATATCAATTGACACTTTCGCCGTTAAAGCAGTTCTTTTTTGGAGCTGGTTGCGGCTGTCGCTTTCAGCCCACATGCTCCTGTTACGCCCATGCTGCATTTATGCGGTA
>DOCS01000151.1:1593-7098 GCA_003503355.1 Opitutia bacterium | reverse complement strand
TGCGATGAGCGATTTCATCGCCCCCAAAGACAGCGGCCAAGTCGATGCCTGCGGCGCCTTCGTCGCCTGTATCGAGGGCGTCGATGCCTTTGCCAAAGAGTTTGAAGACGCCCACGACGACTACAGCTCGATCATGGTCAAAGCAATCGGCGACCGCTTTGCCGAAGGCCTCGCTGAATACACACACCACAAGGTACGCAAAGAGCTGTGGGGTTACGCAGCCGACGAGGCACTCAGCAACGAGGACCTGATCAAAGAGAAATACCGTGGCATCCGCCCAGCGTCGGGCTACCCGGCCACCCCCGACCACACCGAAAAAGCCATAATCTGGGAGCTGCTCAACGCCGAGGCCAACACCGGCGCCGCGCTCACCGAAAACTTCGCCATGACCCCCGGCAGTTGTGTGAGTGGTCTGTACTTCGCCCACCCCGAAGCCAAATACACCCACGTCGGCCCGCTGAACAAAGATCAATTCGAAGAATACGCCGCCCGCAAAGGGCAAAGCCTCAAAGAAACCGAGCGCTGGCTAGCACCCAACCGCGGCTATTAAAGCTAAAGATCTTAGGCAGCAGAAAGCGTAGCGTGCAGCTCCAGGAAACGCCTTCCTCCCCGACAGCCGCGTTTGATAAAGCTGCACGCTACGACTGAAACGGGGCCGTCATCAGCACATGACGACTGAAACAAGGATACCTGCAGCGGCCCCCTGCGATCGCTTCAACAGTGAAACAGACATTTCTGTCTGTCGCAGCAGAGTCAGTGGGCTGCCCCGACATCACAGCAGCAATGCCTGTGTCACATGTTCATTCCCAATAGCTTTACCCGAAAGCCTTCGACCTAGTTAGCTTCAATGCTGAGAATCTGCAAATACACGCTATGGTTATTTTTATCTTTGTAGTAGCCATCTTTCGATACCGTTTTCGTTTCTCCGCCATCTTCCGCAACACAGGTTTCTTCGATAGCTTCTTGGCTTTCCTCTGATCCATATTCTGTCCACTTAAATGTCCCTTGGGACTCATCATAAATGGGGTCGACGTACGCATTGTAATGATCATGTGACCCTTGAAAATCATCGTGCCCCTGAGCAGTTCGGGTCCACACAGTACACCCCTGGACGTCAGTCTGAAACTCCAAATCATCAGCGGTTGTGTTATGTGAGTATCGCCCAGTCTCCGGATCATAAGAGTAAGCCCGCACCATAATTGTATAATTGACCACATCGGTAATCGAGAACGTCACCGCCTGCGTGGCTGTGTTGCCTTCAGCATCTGCTACGATTACATCAAAACTGTAGCTAGACTTGTTTTCGTAATCTGGATCGGCGGTCAACGTGACCTCTCCCAATGTTGATATGGCTAACAACGAAGCGTCAAAACCACCGAGACTATAACTGTGCACGCCAACATTGTCGCTGGCGACCGTGGTATACACGACCTGTCCCGCGCCACTGTTCTCTGTTAAATCAGTACCTGTTTCACCTGAGCTAACCACAGGGTCTTCATTATCGAGGGCATCCACAACAACTTTGTAGAAAGCAGTATTCTGACTGTCCGTATCAACATTCGTGTCTTCAAATTCCAAGGTTGCCTGCCCAGCGCCCCCATCCGGAAAACCGCTCTCGAGCGTCGTGAACTCACTTAAGTCCGATGAATGAAGAATCGAATAGGTACGGTCTGACTCGGCCTCCCAGCTGAGAAGTGGATGCTTTGAATCACTGATCGCAATGCCGAGGTCAAACATCGCATCTGTTTCATCAGCGCCATCCGTTGCAACCGAAACGGATGCGGCGGCCAGCAGCATAAAAGCCCGCAAGGCGAACAAAGGGCTGAGTAAAGGTAGAGAATAACCGTGGATCGAATTCATGATTTTGCTTTGTCTAGTCTTGGCCCACGTACATTGGCCACTGTTAGAATGCCCCTCAAAGAGTAATTCGATGTGTATATAGCAGTTAGTCTCATAACCATCTCCCCCCCTACAAACAAGAACTAATTTCAGTACGGGAAGCGAAGCCATCTCGGGGCAAACTGCTCGCTGCTAGGTGTTTCGTTCAATGGTTGCTCTAGATGACCTATGCGGGCGGATGGGCGTTCCGAAAACACCAAACCGTCTGGCTCATGACACAGGCAGCAATGGCAGGCTACTGGGATCCCTATTGTATTCTAAATAAACTAGCCAGAAACGTGCGCCGCACACCAGTCGAGACCCGAGGCTAAATTCTATGCGGCATCGAGCCAGCTCGAGCCCTACAGAGAGCGGCAGGCAACGCGCAGCCAGACTTGGGTTATTTAGGCGCGTAAGAAATGTTCCACGACAATTGTTCCACGCTGTTAAAAAACTAGAAGAACACTCTACAGTGCCTTCTATAACTACCAATAAGACGTTCCACAGACAATGTTCCACGGGAAAAATCACGTCTAATACCCAGGTCCGTATCCCCGTGCAGGATTGAGTTTGCGCATTGTAAATCCAACCCTCGGATGGCATTCACTGCAACCATGACTTCCGAATCAAAATCGACTGCGGTCACACATACGCGGACTGCCGCTCGTTTCGAAATCGTCATTGATGACGCCACCGCGCGCTTAGACTACCAGCTGGCGGGCGATCTGATGACGATTCACCACACTTTTGTACCGGTTGAACTGCGCGGCCAGAGCATCGCTGGGCAGCTAGCACAGGCTGCTTTTGACTATGCGCGTGCGGAAGGGCTGCAGGTGATTCCCGCATGTTCGTATATAGCGGCCTATGCCAAACGATCCCCGCAGGCAGCCGCGCTGATCGCGGCAGATCGATCGGACTAATCGCAACCAGCGCTGGCATAAACAGGAGGTGCTGCTTTGGTAAACACACCTTCCAAGGACATTCGCGTTTGATAAATCTGCACGCTACGAATGCAACAAGACGATCACGGGATCAACACGCTCGCTACGCGGAATTACCCCACAACGGCAAATCCGAAGCTACCAACCGAAAAAAAAGCGCCGCTCCTTTCGGGACGGCGCTCTTAAACAAACAACAAACGAATGAAAATCTCTAAAAGATTATATAGTAATAGACGTGCTAGGCCTCCAAGCGTTCAAAATATTTTTATTTTTTTCTGAACACGCCCTTCCACTGCGATCCAATACCAATTAGCTGCAGTAGCGACGAGGTTCAACCCAGGACCAACGTGCGCCTCCCGATGCGGGCACAATGCCTGGCGATCGCGGGTTCAACCCGCTCGCTACAAGGAATTGATCTCTAACAGCGCCCCACGAACGGAGGGAAGACATTCTTACTCGCAATTCGATAATAAACCCGAAAAAGGGCGACCCCGCACTGCAAGGTCGCCCCAAAACTAACTTTATGATTAACGGAAAGTCTTTTGCTGCTGCGCTTAGAATTCGTAGATCGCGGAGAACGTCCAACGATCGCCGAACAGACCGACGTTGTCGCTCAACTCGGTCTCATAAGCGACACGGAACGCGCTGTTTTCGGAGAACGGACGAAGCTCCAGCCCCAGCACCCCAGTGACCGTATCCTCGCTTTCGCCACCACCGACACTGACCGCATCGACACCGGACAAGCCGGCATCCGTACTACCTGCATCCTGCACGAAATAGCCGTTCACCTCAACCACAGGGCTAAGCCACTCGGTGAGGTAGTAGTCCGCATGCAGGTGCGCCGTCACGATATCGGCGTTACCGAGCGTGCCTTCTGAATGATCGTCTGCGATGATGTAGTTAACCGTCGCACCGAGGTGTAGTCTATCAAAGCCCTTGTTCACCGACGCCCACAGACGCAGCTCATCGGTATCCTGCAACACTTCGTCGTCACCGAAGCCGAATTCGTAGCCAACGCCCACTGCGGCGTGCAACTGGTTTTCCCAATCCTGAAGAAACGCCCATTTCAGGCCGGCACCGATGTCGTTCCAACCGTCGTTATCGCCAACGATAGCCGCATCATCGAAATTAGTATAGCCGTCCTTGTAAGCAACCAGTTGCAGACTCTCGGTCAGCGCGAGGCGCACTTGCAGGGCCGCGACGGTGACGTCGCCTTCGATGGTGTCCAAATCGTGTTCGAGGTACCAGGCGCGCAGATCGGTGGTCACGAAGGAGTCTTCGTGAAAGTACGGCGCCGAGATCGGACGGACCGCCTTGTGCTCGGGGGCGGGCTTTTCGGCCGCATCACCAAACAGCACGAAGCCGCCTTGTGCGTTAACAAAAGATCCAATGGCCAGCAGACCGAGAGAAACGAGGGGTAGTTGTTTGTAGTTCATAGGGTATATTAACGAAGTACGACGTGATGGAGCTCTGCTGTCGAGATTAAGGAACAATACCACCTTCCTTCAACACCCTTAGCTATTTAACCCTAGAGGTGCTTTACCAATCGGCGGTTGGCTGTCACCTTAAGCACATGAATCGGCTCCTGCGTATTTGCCTGCTGGCCCGACTGGCAACCATGACAGCTGCGACAGCCCTCGGGCAGGCGGCGGGCGGCGCGCGCGATTTCCAAGTGGTGCGGGCCGAACCGCAGCGCGCAAACGGGCCAACGCGCTTTTTTCTGGAAACCATCCGTGGCACCGAACGCAGCAACAATTCGCTCAACCGACTGTCGATTGTATCCGCAGACCAGCGCAACTACCCCACGCCCGAAAGCGGCTGCGGTCCGACAGCGATGCTCAACATTCTCGTCTGGTATGAAAAGTATGGCCTACTTACACCGTTCAACCGCAATGCCCATCTCGCGACCTACAAGCGCGCCCTGTTTAATGAAATTGATCGTCGACTAACCGAACAAGCGGGTATCGCCCGCACAGCGGAACGCGGTGCCAACTCCGCCGGTGTGGCGATTGTGATGGATCGCATCCTCCAGGAGCGCAGCCAGGGCCAATTGCGCATGCATACCGAATACATTCAAGCGCCGCTCCAACTGGCTGACTTGCTCGCGACCATGCCGAATTTCCGTTCCGGCTATGTCTCCGTCCTGCCCAAAGATCCACTGACCGGCAAACTCCGTCGACACCACGCAGCCACCTTGATTCGTGCCGATCGAGCCGGCTACATTACGCTCGCCACATGGGGCGAACTTTACCGCGGCTTGTTAAAAACCAGACCCGACGGGCAATGGTTTATCCCTCAAGACCCCGCGCAACTAGAGCTCAAGGTCACCGGACTGACTCGCTTCATTCCTTTTAAACCAACAACTGCCGCAGATCGCTAACCTCTGTCACCACCGGAGCCTTCGGACGCGCGGCCTCGGAGGGGAAGTAGACAAAGTGTGCGCCGACATGCAAGGCAGCCTCATGATCGGCATTGGCATCGCCGATAAACACTGTGCGATGCGCGGGGGTATCCGTCTCGGTCAAAATCCGCTCCATACTTTCCGGTTTTCCCGGCGGCGAGCCAATGATAACATCAAATAAATCGGTCGCATTCGCGGAAGCCAGCATATCCTCCAGCGGCGCTTGTGGCGTGCCGGACAACACGTAGCGAGGGATCTCCGCCGCACGGCACGCTTCGACAAAAT
>DOCS01000151.1:0-1565 GCA_003503355.1 Opitutia bacterium | reverse complement strand
AAGCGGTCGACCTCTGCCGCAAGAAAGGCTGGATCCGGCGCTTGTTTGAGCAGCTCACGGTAAAAGGTTTCAATATGGTAAGTGCGGCTTTTGCCAAAACCATGCATCACGCGCTCCATGTACGCATCACGAAGATCGGCATGTGCGTCAGGCACCCAACTTCGAAAAGCCTCAATTTTAGCGGCCATGGTGTTCAGCAACACGCCATCGCAATCAAAAACGATCAAATCAATCGGGTGCACCGAGCCAGCAAGTTTCAAATCCATACTCTTTTGATGCCCGGAATCATAGGCACTGACAAATCCAGACTTCGCTTTTTTCCTTCCCCCCACCGCATTAGTCATTAGCCCTTAACCATCAGCCCTTTTTCGACCATGACACTTTTTCAAGCCACACTCTTTACCGGACTCTTCCTAGTCGCCTTTGGGGGCCATTTTCTCTGGCACGGCATGAACTCCGCTAAAAGTACCCAGGCCTTTCCACGCTCGCAAGCCGCCGCCTTTTTGCTACTCGGCAGCGCGGCCGCGTGGTTTCTGTACAAGGTGCTGCAGCTCGGCCCGGCCGATTTCGGCCAATATAAAAACATCCTGTTTCTGGTGTTTCTCGTCACCGCAGTCGGCTCGTTCTACTTCGTGCCCGACTTTCTAGCGGTGCGTGGGCTGGCCGCACTGATTCTGCTGACCGCGGGCGTGCTGCTGGATGCCGCCTATATGCAGCTGCCGCAGGCGCGCCTTTTCCTGGTCAGCTTTGTCTACCTCGCGATCGTCGCCGCGCTCATTCTAGGATCCAGCCCCTACAAATTGCGTGATTTTTTCGGCTGGCTGTATGCTGCTGATGCCCGTCCCCGTGTTTTCGGCGGTGCGTTTGCCGCCTATGGGCTCTTGCTTGTTGGCGTATCCTTCACATATTAAACGCCGTGAACAACAGCACTTCCCAGCCAGGTCTACTGATCATCGTTTCCGGCCCTGCAGGCAGCGGTAAAACCACACTATGCGACCGTATGCTCGCTGAAATCCCCGAGCTGTGGCGCGTTGTGACCTCAACCACCCGCAAGCCCCGTACCGGCGAAAAAGACCACGTCGATTATTACTTCTTCGACCACGCGACCTTCGAACAAAAGATCGAGGACGAGCACTTCTACGAATACGCCCACGTGCATGGCAATATCTACGGCACTCTCAAAAGCGAAGTGCAGGATAAACTCGCTGCTGGTACGGACCTATTGCTAAATATCGACGTGCAAGGAGCTGCGCTGATGCGCGCAACCGCACAGACCGACGCATTGCTCAAGGGCCACGTGGTCACGGTGTTTATTATGCCACGCAGCCTTGAAGAACTGGAGCAACGCCTACGCGGCCGTGCCTCCGACTCCGAAGAGCAAATTCAGCGCCGCATGCAAGTCGCCAGCGATGAAATGAAGCAACACGAACTCTACGACCACACCATCCTCAGCGGCTCCCGCTTCGAAGATTTCGAAGCCCTGCAGAAGATCTACCTCGACGAAAAAGCCAAACGGGCGTAGGCGCGGAGTGAAACAGGCATTCCTGCCTGTCACGGAATGCGTA
>DOCS01000057.1:4557-4711 GCA_003503355.1 Opitutia bacterium | reverse complement strand
GTAAAGAACCATGAAGCCAATCACGAGGACCGCGCCCCACTTGGCGGCATTGATCGAACTGTCGCGTGTACCTTCAGCCAGCGTCGGGCCGACTTCATACATCTGGTCGACGCGTAATTCAACTGCGAGTGGGTTATTCAACACATTTGCCAAA
>DOCS01000057.1:0-4379 GCA_003503355.1 Opitutia bacterium | reverse complement strand
ATTGATTTGAAAGCCTCCGGTCTGTGTCTGCGAAACGTATGCATCGGCAACGATTTCGCCGGTCGCTTCTGGGATCAGTTTTACAAACATGCGGCGCTCGTAAACTTCACCAGTCTTGCGGTCTTCATTCTCTTCCGCGAGCACTTCGTAGCCGACCGGATATTGGTTCTTTGGAGTCGTGTCCGGATTCAGCGTCTCGTGGACACTGCGAAATTCGAGCCGAGCGGGCTTCTTCAGCGAGTCGACCACCTCAGGGTTGTCCTTGGTAGATAAGCCAGCGATCTGAATTTCGATAGCGTCATCACCGACAGGACGGATGATTGGCTCAGCCACACCATGACCATCCAAACGGCTACCCATGATTTCAATCGCATCCTGAAGCTGCTCGGCCTGCTGAAAAGCACTCATTTCAGACTGCGCGGCTTCATCGATCTTTAGCGTCACACCCACACCGCCCTTGAGGTCCAAGCCAAGGCGCAGACTACTTTGCGCCGAGCTCAGCAAGTGCTTGAGCAGGATATCGTTGCGCTTGTTTTGATTGGCAACGTCCCGCAGATTGATCTCGGGGAAAAACTTCGCGTAGTCGATACCTTCCTCAACACCGAGATCGCGCAGTGCAATGAAGAGCGTCTTCGACGCCTGAGTATCCACACGTGCTTGCGCACGCTCCATAACCGCCGCAAACTCGTCCGTTTCGGCAGTGGCTTGCTCCACGATGTAGCCCTCGAAAGGACGATCCTGAAGTGGAGAAATCTCAGCGACGCACCAAAAAACGATGACTGCGGTGAGAACGAATTTCCAAAAAATGTTACCTGACATGGGATATAGGTCCTTTCGGTGCCGAATTACTCGGCGGATTTTACTTCAACCTTGCTGGAGATAAAGCTCTTGCCGAGTTCCACCTTGGTGTTTTCAGCAATTTCGACAACCAAGCGGTCATCTTTGACGAGGATAATTTTTCCAAAGAGGCCACCGGTAGTGACGATCTCGTCGCCCTTATTCAGCTCACTCAGCATCTTATCATGCGCTTTCTGGCGCTTACGCTGCGGTGCGATAATAAGAAACCACATCCCAACGAAAAGCAGGATGATCGGAAGAAACTGCCCGAGGCCACTGGCAGGAGCCGCCTGAGCAAGAGGAAGGAGAGAAGAAATTTCTGGAAGTACCATAACGCTGTTTGAGTTCAAAACCGCAAAAAGAAAAGTAGTCGCCTTTAAATAGCAAGTTCCTAATCCGCCCCGTCTTAAGAACAGATCCAGACACCTCCCCTTTTACCAGATATAAGAAAACTGCTCCGGGCGAAATAACCTTCGTATAATTCAGCAGCTCCGAACGATGCCACAACTTCATTCACATGCCCGCAAGTACAACGTGATCGCTGCAGTCGTACACGCAAGCGCAAGACTCACAGCAACAGGCCCAACGAGAAGAGCGCTCCAAAGGCAGCCACCACCAGCCCAGAGCCTTTTAGTGCTTGCAGGAAATCCTGCGGTGAAGTCGCCAACGACAAGCGCCCAGCCAATTGAAAACTGTAGAAGATCGGCGCCAAGCCAAGCAGCACCAAATTGCCGCTCCCTTGCCACCAAAACCACAAAATCACCAGCCCGGCAAGTACAGTGGACCCCACATATTGAACCAGCGCCGCTTGCCGCCCGAGCAACACCACCAGGGTGCGCTTGCCCGCGGCCCGATCCTCGTCCAAATCCCGGTAATTGTTCACCACCAGAATGTTATTCACCAGCAAACCACAACCAAGCCCCAGCAACACCACATCCACCGTCACCGCACCCGCTTGTACATAGTAAGTGCAGCCCACCGCGACAAAGCCGAAAAACAGCACCACAAACACATCCCCCAGCCCATTGTAAGCCAATGGATAAGGCCCGCCGGTATACAGCCAAGCACAGCACACACTCGCCACGCCGACCACCAGCAACCACCAACCGCCGAACGGGATGAGTCCGAGCCCGAGGCAAAAACCGAGCGCCAACACCAGCATCGTCGCACGTTTCATCGTCGCCGGCGCGATCAGCCCAGCCGCCACTGCACGCCGTGGCCCCAGACGGGCATCGGTGTCGGTGCCTTTGATCCCATCCAGATAATCATTGGCAAAATTGGTCCCGATCTGCATCAACAGCGCAAACGCCAAACAAATCACTGCGGGGCGCCAATCGAAGCCAGCATCCGCACAAGCCACAGCCGTCCCCAATAATACCGGAGTCACAGCCGCCGGCAAGGTTTTCGGCCGCGTCGCTTCAAGCCATATTTTCAGAGAGGACATAATAAATTGATGATTTCGTCAGTGATTGTTAGCCGAAAGAGACACAGCACGCCAAGCGAATTCAGCACGCAGCTCGACTCGGCTCGTTGACCCCGCCACCCAATGCGATTACGCTTAAAAGATGCCCTATTACCCACAAGCGGCGCAGCTTGCCAGTGGGATCTCCGACAGCTCAGTGCGCAACGCCTTTGCCCGCATTGACCGTAGCCGCTTTGTGCGCCCCGCCCTCAAAGCCAGCGCCTGGGCCGACATCCCGCTCCCGATCGAGGACCACGCCACGATCTCGCAGCCTTCTTTGGTGGCAGCGATGACCGCGTGGCTCAAGCTCACCCCAGATTGCCGTGTTCTCGAAATCGGCACCGGCTCGGGCTACCAAACCGCCCTGCTGGCTGAACTAGCGGCAGCGGTCTACACCATCGAAATCAGTGAGACGCTCGCCCGCCATGCACAAAGACGGTTGAAAGCATTAAAATACCAAGGCATCCAATTCCGCACCGGCGACGGCGCCACTGGCTGGCCCGAAGCCGCGCCCTTCGACCGTATCATCGCCACCGTCGCTTTCCCGCACCACCCAACCGCCCTACTCGAACAACTCACGGAAGACGGCATTTGCCTCATCCCTGTCGGTATGCCGGGCGCCGTCCAACAGCTAATTGAATACAGACGAAACGGCGCCAAGATCACCGCACGCACGCACTGCACCGTGCGCTTCCTCAGCCTACAATAAGCCAAGTCGCGACCGAGACAGGGCTCCCCCAGAGCAGCCACCAATCGCTCTGTCGGCTGAGATCAAAATCGGACAATTCCGCGGATTCTCATTTGCGCTAGACCGCGATCCCAGTAAAAACTGTCTTCATGCAACCGACACTTTTGATTCTCGCAGCTGGAATGGGCAGCCGCTACGGCGGCCTCAAACAACTCGACCCGATGGGGCCGAATGGCGAAACCGTACTCGACTATTCCGTGTTCGACGCGATCCGCGCGGGTTTCGGCAAAGTGGTGTTCGTGATTCGCCGCGATTTTGCGGAAGCGTTTAAATCGGCAGTCGGCGATAAGTTTGCAGGACAAATCGAGGTGGCCTACGCGTATCAAGACCTTGCTGACCTGCCGAAAGGCTTCAGCATCCCCGAAGGCCGCGAAAAGCCCTGGGGCACCACTCACGCAGTACGCGCCGCACGCGACGAAATCGACACCCCGTTCGCCGTGATTAACGCGGACGACTTCTACGGCCAAGACGCCTATCAGCAACTCGCGCAGCACTTCGAACAAAACGCGACCGAACCCGAACTCCGCACCTGCATGGTCGGCTACCGGTTGGACAACACTCTTTCGGAGCACGGATCGGTCAATCGCGGACTGTGCCACGTCGAACAAGGCGCACTTCAGGCGGTGGAAGAACACTGCACCATCGCCCGCGACGCAAATGGCGTGGTGCGCGGCGACAACCTCGCCGGCGAATCCGTCGAGATCGCACCGGAAGCTATCGTCTCGATGAATTTCTGGGGCTTCAGCCCGGCACTCTTCCCCAGCTTAGAGGAGCACTTTATCGAATTCCTCGAAGCCCACGGCAACGAGATGAAGTCCGAGTGCTACATTCCGACCGTGATCGATACGCTAATTCAATCCGAACAAACCACATGCGCCGTGATCGAAACCAGCGGCGCGTGGTTCGGCGTCACCTACCCGAACGACAAGCCCTTCGTCCAGTCCAGCATTCGCGAGCTCATCACAAGCGGAGACTATCCGGAGAAATTGTAACAATCCGGCTGCATTTCAGCGCGCCGGCCACACACTGGCCCATACCTGAAATTGCTTGCGCATTCAGGCATGGGACCAGCGCCGACATCTACCTGCTGACCACAAGAGCATGGAGCTGGCGAAATGAGCTCAGAGCCAATACGTGCGACGCAAAGGCCCGTGACAACTGGCCAGCGCCCCTAAAAAAGCGCTACGCCTCTGGCGGTGGCAGCGCATTGCTTTTGCTCGCCACGCTAGCCGCTTGAGCCCCCTCACGCTTGCTTTGCGCACGGCGCTTGAAAAAGCGAACAATCGTGCGAATCACAAAATACAGGAGAATGCAGACAAAGATCGCAGCGAC
>DOCS01000247.1:4103-7501 GCA_003503355.1 Opitutia bacterium | reverse complement strand
GGATCAATACCTCGGCCATCCGACAGAGGACCCGCATGGCGATCCGATTCCTTCGGCAGCAGGTGAATTGCTGCACGGAGATTCCGAGAGTCTGGTCGAATGTGCGCTGAATACGTCGGTCTCGGTGGCGCGGATTACTGATCAGGATCCCGACTTTTTGCAATACATTGCCGGCGCGGGTCTGAATCTCGGTGTGTCACTTCAGGTGGTAGAGCGCAGCCTGAGCGCCGAATCGGTGCGCTTGAAGCTGGGGCCTGCGGGCGAGAACCTGACGCTGGGGCTTGGCGCGGCGGCCAAGGTTTTAGTGCGGGACAGCTAAGTTACACGAGTCTTGCCGGCAGGCGCGATAGGCGTATCGCCGTGTACGATCTAGTGTCGGTGCACTGGGTAGTAAGCGGTGAGCGCTTCAATCTTTTCGGTGAGTGCGGCCGCGTATTGACCATCGGCATTTTGCTTCGCCTTCATGGCTGCGAGGATCACTGCGTGGTGTTTGACGAGGCGCTCTGTGTAGTCTGCCTGGCTTGGTTTGACGCGCTGTGTGAGATAGTAATCACTGATCGTGGCGATGATGCTTTGCGCGTGTTGCTCTTTGTTCAGCACCCAGCGCGTGGCCTGATTGATTGACTGCGCGTCGGTCTTGCCCGCGAGTTCAGACAGCATCGTCGCTGCTTTGGTGATCGTTGCGGCGTCTTCCAGCATACTTTGCACGCGGGCGCTATCGTCGTAGATGCCGCAGGGCACTTGGCAGTGCGCATTTGCAGTCTGAGTGAACATCAGCGGTGTACACGCAAGGGAAAGGGCGAAGGCAAGCTGGGTGATTTTAAACGTTTTCATAGTTCAGAGCAATGGGTGGTCGAGTGGTGCGGGTTTGGTTGCAACGCGGTCTTGCGCTAGCAAAGTCACGATTCACAAAAAAGCGACCATTGCGGTCGCTTCAGTTGGTTTATTCGCCGCTGTCGGTCGGGATCTTGTTATCGACTGGAACAATGAGTAGCGGGGTCTTGGATTTGACCCAGATATTTTGCTCTTTGAAGAATTTTGAGGGAATGACTTCGCAGGCTTCTCCAATCGTTTCGACCGGCATGCGGATGCCTTTGGGCGTGGTGTTAAATTCGTGTGCAGTGCTGTGAATGCGGCCGGCGGTGGTGGCGATGTCGTCGTCTTCGGGGATTTGCGCAATCCAGCCGACGAAATCTTTTTCTTCCAACGCGCCTTCGGGGTCCGATATCAGGATGACGTTTTGCTTTTTGACGGCCGGCGGCTTGAGTGCTTTCTCCTCTTCTTCGGCTTTCAGCTCCATGTCGATTTCCTGCATGATGCCGGCAATCTTACGCACGTCTGGTTCATTGCGTTGAAGGATGAATTTGAGTGTTTCGATGTCGATTTTAGGCATATGAAGAAAATTAGAAACGTTTGAAGTTTAGATCGTGCGGGAATTGAGTGCGATACATCACGCGTGGGATTTGGGCGGCGGGCAATCGAAAAGTTTCATCGATTTGCAGTCGCGCACCTTTCAGTGGCGCAGTTTATTTTTGGTACAGCAGCTCGGCACCGTCGAGGGGAGGGCTGATCGCATCGATAGATTCGATACAGCTGTAGTTCGGCGAGTTGCCCCATTCCCAGGTTTTGCCCAGAACGTAGTGTTGGACGGCGAGTTGCTCTTCAGACGCAGGGATGCTGACACTGTCTGAGACTGTACTGATGACTGAAGCTGCCGAGTCGCCGCTGTGCTGTAGGCGTGAAATGACGACGAGGCGTTCTGCACTGCGGTAGACCTGTTCGATTTCGATGCGCCAGCCTGCGTTGGGTGTGTCGAGACGAATAGAGAGTGTTTGTAGTGTTTGATTGGCGGCGGGTTCTTCGTCTTGTGGATTGGTTAGTGATCCAGCTATGACGAGGGTATGGTGGTCCGGCTGTAAATAGTTCTGGACGGTGGTGTTGACCTGCTCAGCTGTGATGGCTTGCAGGCGCTTAGGGTATTCATCGATGTACTCTGGGGCAAAACCGCGTTGTACAAAACTAAGCACTTGGCCGGCGACACTACCTGTGGTGGAAAGTCCGACTAGATAGGACCCGGATAGGGTGTCGATTGCCTTTTGAACTTCGTCGGCGCTAACGCCTTGGTCGTACCAGTTGCTAAAGACCGTCTCGGTCGCGGCGAGACCTTGATCGAGCAAGGCGGGAGAGAAGCTGGCGCGCAGGCTCCAGTTGCCTGCAGTGAGGATGTCGCCCGAGTGACTGGAGCGTATGTTGTAGGTCAGACCTTGCTGCTTGCGCACCTGCTGCATCAGGCGGGAATTGAAGCTGCCGCCGAGAATGTAGTTGCCGATCATGAAGGGCAGGTAGTCGTCGTCGGTGCGTTGGATGCCTGTGTTTTGCGCATAGCGTACGGCAACGCTGGTTTTGTCGGCGATGTAAATCCGCTTGGACTGCTGGGTGTTGTCGAGTTGTGCGGGGACTTCGCTGGGATAGTCCACGCCACCGTTCCAGCCCTCGAAGGCAGATTCGACGGCAGCGGTGAGCTGCTCAAAGTCGATATCTCCTGCAAACACCAGCCGCATCGACTGGGGCCCGTAGTGATCGGCGTGAAATTGAGCGATATCTTCAATTGTAGTGGTCTTTAAATCTTCCAGCAGCACTTCGATTTCGTTCGAGTAATTCGGATGGCCTTTGGGGTAGAGCAGTCGGGCGATTTGAGCGTCGGCCCGGTAGTCGGGATTATCAATGGCTTGCAGCAGGCCGGCTGCGTGGCGGCTCTTTAAGGTTTCGAGCACTGCAGGGTCAAAGGCCGGCTCACGGAGTTGTTCGGCGAGGAGCCCCATTACCGCGCCGGCGTCGGCCCGCAGGAATTTACCGGAAAATCCGAGGCTGTGCGCGCCAGCCGCAAAGCCGATGCCAGCACCGAGGGTGTCGAGGCGTTCCGCGATCACAAAGCGGTCGTTGCGCTGCGTGCCTTTATCCAGCATCGCAGCGGTGAGGCCCGCGAGGGTGGGTGCGTCGACTGGGCTGAGAGTTTCACCGGCTGCGAAACTGCCGACAAACGAGACGACGTCATTGATCGGCATATCGATCGCGATCAGTTCAATTCCGGCTACGGTGGCGCGCTGCATGTGGCTGGAAAAGTCGACCAGCGGTGCAGCGGCGGTGCCCTCATCCGCGCTGGGATCATTTTTCTCCGGGCCGAACACCGCGGGATCGCGGTAGTAGTTCGGGCCATAAGCCGGACTGTTAATCTGGGCGACGGCGCCGTTGTTTTGCGCGACGAACCAGCCGGTGGTGCTATTGTTTTTGATGAAGTATTTAGCGGCGACACGCTTGATGTCTTCAGCACTCACGTTCTGAATCGCTTGGGGGAGCTTTACATAGCTGGTCCAATCGCCCATGGCGATCGCCTCGTT
>DOCS01000247.1:0-4064 GCA_003503355.1 Opitutia bacterium | reverse complement strand
GCACGCGCGAGTTCGTCTTCGGTGACGCCGCCGCTGATCAGCTTTTTCAGTTCATCCAGTATGATGGCCTCGGTTTCTTCATGGGTGGCTTGCGGGGTCATGTAAGCCGCGAGCATGAAGAGGCTCGGATCGCGCAACTGGGGTGCATGGGTAAAGGTGGCACTGGCTTTGCCTATGTCTTCCAGCGCTCGGTACAGACGACCGGTCTTATCCGCGCCGACGATTTGTTCGATCAGCGTCAGTGCTGCCCAGTCTTGGTGGGCACCTTCGGGCGCTTTGAAGGCGGTCATGACCACGCCGACTTGGCCGCTGCGTTCGATGATTAAGCGGCGCGGGCCGAGCTGTTTCGGTTCGGTGGTATCGACCACAGGGATCGCTGTCGGGGCCTTGGGGACGGGGCCGTAGAACTGTTTAATCGATTCCAGGGTGGCCTCGTGGTCGAAGCCGCCGATGACAGTAAGCACCGCGTTTTCAGGCCAATAAAATGTGTTGTAAAAGGCGCGCAGCTTGTCGGGTGAGGTGTTCTCAATGTCGGAGCGCCAGCCGATGGTCGGGTGTCCATAGGGTTGCGCCACGAAGGCAGCGGCGTAGATTTCTTTGATCAGTGTGCGGACCGGGTTATTTTCGCCGCGCTCGTATTCGTTGCGCACTACGGTCATTTCCGAGGCGAGGTCTGCTTCCAGGATGCGGAGATTGCGCATACGATCGGCCTCGAGTTCGATGGCCAGCGGTACATAGTCGCGGGAGAGGGTAGCGTAGTAGTTGGTGCGGTCGAAGTAAGTGGTGGCATTGGAGCGCGCACCGATACGTTCCATCTGGCTGGAATAGTCGGAACTATCGCCGCTGTTAAAGCGCTCCGTGCCCTTGAACATCATGTGCTCAAGAATATGGGTGGCCCCGGTGGTGCCAGTGACTTCATTGCGCGAGCCGACGTTGTAGGTCACCATGACCGTGGCTACCGGCAGGCCCTCGTTGGGCATTAGGAGCACGCGCAGACCGTTTTCGTGGAGTCGGTACTCCTCGATGCCCTCCAGAGTTTGGATGTGTTCAATGCCTTCGGGCAAAGCCGAGGCGATTGAGGATAGGGCGATAGTGCAGGTGGATACTAGGGCGGAAAACAGCTTCATAACAGTAATTGATTGGAGTCAACCAGTCGGGAGTAAAGGTTCCCTTTCAATTACTGCAAGCATCGGACTTGCGCTTTTTTCGTTTAATAGCCAGATGCAGTGCTGGTGCGGGGGCGCATCGTGAGCGCGCGGTTGCCGAAATCTGAAACCCCTACCGCCCTGGCTCGTGTCTGCTTTGGGTGCCTGAGCAAAGCGCGGCGCGTGCCTACTGGCATGGATTGCAAAGCAGTTAATCTTCTAGTTCTTCGCTGCTGAGTTGTTCGAGTCGGTTGAGGTCTTTCGATGTCAGTAGGTCAATCAGCTTTTTGATTGCAGGCGTGAGGACGCGGCCCTTGCGGTGGATCAGTGCAAGGGGGCGTTTGTAGCTCTTGTTTTTAAACTTTAGGACCTTAAGTAAACCTTGTTCTTCTTCGCGCACCACAGTGGTCTGTGGGAGAATCGCGATGCCCGCGTTGATCTCGACAGCGCGCTTCACGGTTTCAACATTGTCGAATTCCATCACCGGCTCCGCTTCGATATTCGCTTCCTTGAAGATCTGGTCGGTTGCCTTTCGGGTCGGGATGTCGGGTTCGAAGCCGATGAATTTTTGTCCTGCGACTTCATCGATATCGACACTCTTGCGCTTGGCTAGAGGGTGTTCCGGGCTCACTACGAGCACTAGGATGTCGTCGTGGAAAGGGAGGATTTCAAGCTGCTTATGTTTCTGGGGATAAGCAACCAGGCCAAGGTCGATGGAATTCGTCAGAATGTCTTCGTAAACCATGTTGGCACGGCGATATTCGACGCGTATGTTGACCTCGGGGAATTTTGCTAAAAAGACTTTCACGTAGGGAGGCAGTTCATGCAGACCGATGCTGTAAACAGTCGAGATGTGAATCGTGCCACTGATCACTTTTTTCATCTCTTGTAATTCGCTGTTCAGTTTGTCGTAGAGGTAGAGCATCTCTTTGGCCGATGCGTATAGTTTCTGTCCTTCACGCGTGAGTCGGAACTGCTTTTGGCTGCGGTCGACAATTAGAATGCTGAAATGCTTCTCCATTGCACGTAGCTGTTGGCTTACGGCAGACTGTGTGATTCCGTTTAATTTAGCCGCGCGTGAGAAACTTTCGCTCTCCACGAGATCGGAAAAAATCTTGAAATTTTCAATATGCATGCATCCCGTATAACTATGTCTAATGCGAAATCAATTGCATAAAAAGCATTTCTTATGTTTGGTTTTTCCCATTAATTGTACTGCTAGAGTCTTATGATACCTTTTGAAGAATTTGAACAAAACCTCGCGCAGCTTCGCCTGCGTATGGAATCAGCCTGTCGGGCAGTTGGCCGTTCGATGGATAGCGTGCAACTACTGCCTGTCACCAAGAACCACCCAGTGGATGCGGTTGTTTTTGCCACACGCGCGGGGCTCGCAGCGGTTGGTGAAAATCGTGTACAAGAAGCTGCTGAGAAGTGCGCTGCTTTTGGGGGTGGCGTTCGCTGGGAACTGATTGGGCACTTGCAGTCAAACAAAGCCAAGGAAGCGGTCGCTATTTTTGACCGGATTCAGTCGGTAGATTCCCTCAAGTTGCTGAATCGTCTCAATCGTTATGCCGAAGAAGCGGGCAAGGTGCTGCCTATTCTGTTGCAGTGTAATACCGGTGCGGATCCGAATAAACACGGATTCTCGGTTGATGACATGGAGTCCGCGTTAGAGGTGGCAATCGCGGCGGAGCATCTTCGAGTGGACGGTTTGATGACGATTGCGCCCTTGGATGATGATCTGGAAGTCACGAAAGTCGCCTTTGAAGGTTTGCGTGAACTGCGTGATCGCTTGTCAGCGGCCTATTCCGTCGCGCTGACAGAGCTGTCCATGGGCATGACTGGGGATTTGGAAGTTGCGATTGCGGCTGGATCGACGCAAATTCGTGTCGGGACTGCTTTGTATGGTGCACGTACTTATTAACTGCGGCCATCGGCTGAATCTATTAGGGCGAAGAGAGGCTCCGTGCGATTTTTAGATCAAAATTTTTAGTTGTATCGTTGATGTGCATCGGTCTGCCGAATGAACTTCCGTTGTATCCGAATAGCGATCCACTGTTCTGGCAGAGCCGTACAAATTATTATGCTTGGATGCGTCGAATCGGCTGGTCTCGGAGCGAGATTCCGGCTAATGAAGTGTACTAACAATGTGAACTAAGCACTGTGGATACCGAAAAAACCTATACTCTGCAAGATCTGGAAACCACGGAGTTTGACGGGACTCCGTTAGCTGTTGTGGGTCACCCGATTCAGCATTCTGTGAGCCCCGCGATGCACAATGCGGCGTTGGCGAAATTGTCCGAGAGCGACTCGCGTTTTAAGGACTGGGCTTACTATCGCTTCGATATTGCGCCTGAAGATTTTTCGCGGGCCCTGCCGCTTTTTCATAAGCGCAGTTTTCTTGGCCTGAATTTGACTATCCCGCACAAGGTTCAAGCGATGGATTTGATTCAGGGCGTGTCGCCTGATGCCAAATGTATGGGGGCTGTGAATACATTGATTTGGGACGAATTTGGCTATGATGGCTTTAATACCGATGGGGTTGGCTTGTCGCGCGGGCTGGAAGTCGATCTCGGCATTTCGCTCAAAGGTGCGAATGTCATTTTGCTCGGCTCAGGTGGTGCGGCTCGGGCGGCAGCTGTGCAGTGTGTGCTTTCTGGTTGCGCGCAGCTCCATGTGGGTAACCGCACGCCGGCTCGTTTGCAGGACTTGATGTCGCTGCTCGATGGGATGTCCGGCTGTGACCACATTCAGACTTTTGCGCTGAGCGCGTTGCCTCAAGATTTACCCAGCGAGGGGGTGGTGGTGAATGCGACTTCCCTGGGTTTGAAGGCCGGGGATCCTGCTCCGATTGACGTGGCGCAACTGCCTGATGGTTGGAAGGTTTATGATATGATTTATAATCCCTCGGCCACCGCT
>DOCS01000119.1 GCA_003503355.1 Opitutia bacterium | reverse complement strand
CACAGCCGACCAGCCGATCATGAATATGATGCCACGCTGGGACGGTGGTTACGGCTTCCAAGTGCTGGCGGATACCATTCACCGCAGCGATTTAAAGCAGGGCAACGATGTGGTTGGCGATGGTTTTACCGAAGACATCACCCGCCTGCACCTGCAAGGCGTCTACACATGGGACCGCTCGATCCGACTCACCTTCAAACTTCCTTATGTCATCGATGCGCGACGCGAGGTGCTGGGTGCGAATGCTGACAAAGTCGTGCAGCACGACCAGGGCCTAGGCGACCTGACACTGGCGCTGCCCTTAAAGCACTACTTCAACCTAGCGACCCGCAGCGGCAATTGGACCGTGGCACCACAAGTGCGTGTGCCCCTCGGCAACAAGGACAACAGCTACCAAGTGGCCGACCGGGTGTGGGGCACCGGCGTTTCTATCGGCTACGAGACCGAGACCTATCACTGGTTCTTTGCCACCAGCGCAAGCGCTTGGGTGTTTGAAGATCCCGAACCCGCCGAGTGGAGCTGGTCGATCGACTTGGGTTGGAATGCCAGAGACAACATGCAGATCCTTTGGGAGAGCGATTTCAAATGGGACGATGAGGACGCCCTGTTCCTCTCAGCCGGTCCCGCATTCTACTGGCGCTTGAATGACCACACGCACACACGCATCGAGTGGAGGCATGACTTCATCTCCGACGTCAGCACCCACGCACCAGACCACGGCAACGGCGACCGCCTGAGTATTGGCATCGGCTTTGTCTTTTAGACAAAGCTCATTCCCTGTAAATGGAGGGGCCACATCTGGCCGACCCTTTAGTCACTCCATACAGACAAGCGAATGTGTCAGCGTGGCAGAGCTGGGCGAAGACAAATGCATCGAATCAGTGTAAGTCTTACATGGTAGCCCCAAGAATTTCCGCCCCTGGGTGGTATAATTGTGGGATGCAAATTTACTAACCATTCCTTAGCCTGAACTGGTGGCTTTGCATAGATCTGCATTTATTAACGATTTTATGTTTCGTCTAAAATCATCAGGATCGAATTTTGCTTGCAGGCAGCTCCTGTAGCCTGTCCCTAAAAACTGTTGAATCATGAAACATGGGACTGCCCCATTTCTCCCCCCCAGAAATAAAGTGGCTCGCTGTCATTCGTAAGTGCACGCTGAGCTGCGCGAGCTAGTTTGTTGAGCAAACTTTTTGCTCTATATGGATGGCATGGTCTATTAAAATAAAAATAGCTAGTCTTGGCTGACTGATACACGGAAGAATTTGGCTTTTTCAGAACCATTGCTGGTCACAGAGACTACCTCGACTTCACCATTGTCACTTAGAATCGCACTGGGCGTCTCATCGACGTTCTCCCAATTAGTAAGATCGGCACTCGTCTGCAAGGTGTAGTTCAGCCCTTCCATGGCCCAGTTCTTGCGCCGACTGAAGACCGCGCTAAAGTCAACAGTGTCAGGCGTAGTGGTTTGCACGAGTGGGAGCGGCAAGCCGGGCGTTACTCCGTTGCCGTAGGACGCATGGTTACCATTAGCAAGCGCGGGATCCATGCCGAAGGCATACTCCAGCAGGTTACTCGTGCCATCACCATCAGGATCATCACTGACGGCAGCATCACCCATTCCTAGATCACTAACCCACTTCTCGAACGGCTGTATTTCCTGACCTTTCGAATTCAGCGACAGCACCACGTTGGACACCTGCACGCCCGGCGCACTCGCGCCGTCGATCTTGCGGGCGAAGCCCAAAGCGATGTAGTTATAGTCGGATAAGTTATTTTTACCCTGACCGAATCCAGACAGATCGAAGGTCTCGCTGAAGCTCTGGGGCCCGCTCGTGCCGCTGAGCGCGACGGCGGCGGCACCCGCACTCGTTCCCGTTCCGCCATCAGCGAGGTTGGTCATACTAATATCACCCTGATACCAAACGTTACCACTAGTCGCTGCAAGATTCATGATGGGTTGATTGCTCGCGGCAGTGCCGATCAAGCCCCACAGGTGCACATATAAGACTTCACTGGGATCATTCAGTGTATAATCGAAGCTCAGCGTCAGCAGGTCGCCGTCGTTCGCCTCGGAACCGACGCTAACGATCCGCCCCAGAGCGCCCTCAGCCACTAGTGAATTGGTGGCGCTGATGTTTGACAAGCTACCGTTCGAGACTGTCCACGCACTGTCAGGGTGCTTCACAAATTGCGAATCGCCACGCCATAGAAACCCTCTGCCAACCACGCTATTGGCATTGTTGAGGCTGAGCCACTGCACCAAGTGCGAATCTACGCGGGGCAAGTTGGCGTAGATAACCCGCACGCGCCAAGCAGTATCTAGGTTGTGTTGGCCAGTCGGACGCGGGATACTGAAGCTATAATCCATGGTGCCATCGGCATTGAGCACCGCTTGGTAGTAGGTATCGTCCTCGATATCCACTGCTTCCAGATTGCCCCAGGCATCATCGGAGCTATAGCGTTGTACCTGCAGCTCCAATCCAGCATCCGCCCCCTTCAGCAGCAGTGGAATATGACCGATCCCGCCGCGAGTCACGGTAAAGTCAGTCAAGACTCGCTTACCCGTGGTCGCTTGTATTTCCAGCGGATAAGCATTCTGTAGCGTGCCCTGATGCACGCTGACAGCCATCTGAATATTTTCGACCAGTTCGTCGCGCACTGGTTCCCACTTCGCATCGCCATAGCTGCTGAGGCGCGCAATCAGTTCACCGTCGCTGCCCCAATAATTGTCTACGTGTTGGGGTGGTAAAATGAACTGGATTTCACCCGCGACCACATCCCCTGCATAGTAGGAGCGGCCGACCAAATCGGCGCTAAAGTCGAACAGCATGCTCGGAGTGCGGCTACCCCAGGCGCGCCCGTATTTGTGCAAGTGGAGCGGTAAGTTAGCGCCGTTCAAAGTCGAGCTGAGCGGAATCAGACCACGTAGAGCTTGCGCAGCAGTACCGCCAGAGTTGCCGGATAAGTCATCAATACTGAGCCACTTGCCATCCATAGAGATCGGATCCCCTTTATAAGTATTACCGCCAGCGATTGGATCGTCTACCGCATTAATATTCTCAGTTGCCAGCAAGCCAGAGGCATCGCCGATGTAATAGTTGTCATACACCGCAGTACTATAGTAGTCAGCCGCCATCTGAAAGAAAGTTAAGCGCGTTGGATCCGTGACATCCTTAAGGAACTCATAATTATAGGCATGAAAATGGCGATGGTAGTCCAGCGTAGACATCATACGGCTGGTATAATTGACCCTTATTTTATCGTCATCGGTCACACCGGAATAGTGCACTTCTGTCAGGTTCGGCCCAGTTTGATAGTAGCAAGTCTTCAGGCGCTTCAGCCAGTGAAACTTGTTGGCGCTGTCGCGATAGGTCAGAAAATCACCGCCGCCGACATTCTCAGTCCAGTCGTACTCAGCGTTGACATCTCCCGCATCTTTATTGGCGTTGGAAATAGAATAACTATTGGTGAACGTTGGGCGTATATCATCCAAAAAGGCCGCGCCAAGATGTTGAGTCGGATCATAGGTCAATGATTCGCCCCAGGCACCGAGCGCGCTCTGATCCCATTTCCAATTGGCTTTATAACCAATCAGCGAGAGTTGCGAGTGCGACACGGCACCCGCGCCGCCCCAGTATCCGTATACCAAGCGCAACTTCATCCGCTGCGTAGCGCCCGGTTGAAGTGTTAGCATCGTGGAACCGCGTAGCCAGAAACCGGCGTGGACATCCGCGCTGCTGCCATGCCAGTTCTTTGAGATTTGCACCGGAATCCCTAGCGGTCGACCGCTGTCGGCATCACACAATAGCATCACCGTACCAGTAAGCGCACGCGGAGTAGGCTGTATAAAGCGTAAGGGAATATTGGTAACTGTGGACAGCGGATTCGTCACTTCGATCAAATACTCATCCACCCGACCTGCGGCAGAGGGGTACTTAACCGGATCTGCCGGCACATCGATATTGAAGGCATGCGTGTCCGGATCGAAACTCACCGCCAGCGGTGCACTCGTCTGCAGATTGGTGGCCTGCGTCACATACTCGCTGGGGTTTAGCGTCGAGAGCTTGATATCCTCCTGCGGCTTCAGGGTCAAACGCGCCTTATTAGTCTGCGAGTCGGCGAGGTGCGTCACATCATTCGGTGATACCACCTGCAGCTTGGTTCGAGTGATGGGGTTGGCGGTCTCTCTGGTAAAATCCAACACGAACGTAATGCGATCCGGCCACACGGTGATCTCCAAGCGGCACTCGTCATCCGCCATCAACTCGTTGCCTTGCGCATCCTTAAAGACGAGCCCCAGGTGATCAATACGCTTCACATACTGACCGCTTTCGATCAGCCGTACATTATCCACATTAGAGGCCTGTACCAGCGCCCCCGTGCAAGTGTAGGCCACCCCACCCTGAGTCACTTCCAGCGTGAATCCAGTTGCAGGTGTAAACGAGGTGACATCCTGATTGAGCGCGGTCCAGTAGTCAGATCCAGCCAGTGCGTTGTATCCTTTGAGCTCGATAGCACCGCAGTCCAGCATCACACTGTAATATCCGGTTTGGAAAACCAGGTCCGGGTTCTCGCGCGCCGCGGTGTTTTTCTCACTCTGCGGACGGCGGTGGCTGAACCGAGTCGGATAGCCATTCTCAAAATAGAGATAAGAATAATTTTTTGACGAAACCGGCGGCGTATCGTCTGCGACGACGGCATGGCTGCACAGAGCAAGAATTGAGAGTACTAATAATTTATAATACATATAGTATTATACTACGTGGCGAAGTGGTTTGCTTAAGTTGTTGGACAGGTAATGTATACGGCTACTAAGTTTGCAATCCTATGTATGAAGTGGACCCCATTGTTGGGACCAGTGGCAGTTAGATCTTAGTTGGTTATTGCTGTTGTTGTTGTTTTAGTGATCCCCAG